>JBDTIM010000048.1:0-12486 GCA_039936355.1 Lacisediminihabitans sp.
AGGTTCGGGAATCACAGGCACGATCGGGAACGGGAACCAGGTTCGGGAATCACGGGCACGATCGGGAACGGGAACCAGGTTCCGGAATCACACGGACGATCGGGAACGGGAACCAGGTTCCGGAATCACAGGGACGATCCGGAGCCGGAACTAGGAGCTCGAACTTGGCAGGGAAGGCGCATGGGGGGGGCGAAGTCGACGGGAATATCTCGGGCAGAGCCACGTTGATACACTTGTAACGCAAGAACGTGCTCCGGGGTCGGTGAAAATCCGAATCGGCGGTTATAGTCCGCGACCTGCGGCATCGGGAAACCGGTGTTGTGGCTGAGCCGGTGAAATTCCGGCACCGACGGTTATGGGATCGTAGGATCCCTCAGTCCGGATGGAAGGAAGCACGCGCGTCACCGGTATCCCCTTCGTGGGCACGGGCGACGCGGGTTTGTGCTCAGCACTGACCCCCCGGAGTTCGTCTCGACCAGGGACGGAGGATCGGATGAGCCAAGGCAGTACTGCTGGCACGCCCGGCGCTCCCACACCCTCGCCGTCCGACTCGGCGAGGCCGGCGAACCCAGCGAAACCGGGGAGCGCGACCAACCCCGCGAAACCGGCCAAACCGGTGAGCCCCGCGCTCGAGTCTGCGATGCGCCACGCCCTCGCCCTCGCAACACACGGACCCGCGTACGGGGTCAATCCACAGGTCGGCTGCGTCATCCTCTCCGCCGCTGGCACCATACTCGCGGAGGGTTGGCACCGCGGTGCTGGCACCGCCCACGCCGAGGTCGACGCTCTCTCCAAGCTTGCCCCGGGCGCTGCCGATGGAACCACCGCCGTCGTCACTCTCGAACCCTGCAACCACACCGGCCGAACGGGACCGTGCAGCGAGGCACTCATTGCCGCGGGCGTGAGCTCCGTCGCCTACGCGGTGAGCGACCCGAACCCGAGAGCGGGCGGTGGTGCGCAACGGCTGCGCGAGGCTGGCGTTCAGGTGGCCGATGATGTGCTGTCGGATGAGGTGTCAGAGGCCATGCGCTCGTGGCTCACCGCAACCCGGCTCGGCCGCCCATACATCACTGTCAAGTGGGCTGCGAGCCTCGATGGCCGAGTCGCCGCAGTGGATGGCAGCAGCCAGTGGATCACCGGAACGGCCTCGCGCCACCACGTGCACCAGCAGCGGTCGCAGGCGGACGCGATCCTCGTGGGGACAGGCACGGTACTCGCCGATGACCCGAGTCTCACCGCCCGCGGCGATCGTGGTGAGTTGCTGGCGCACCAGCCGATCCCTGTCGTGATCGGCGAACGCGGGATACCCGCAGGCGCGAAGGTTTTCGCCCACCCGAACCCTGCGATTGTGACCGGAAGCCGGGATCTGCGGATGATTCTGAGCGGACTTTTCAGCCGGGACATCCGTCACATACTCGTCGAGGGTGGACCGACGCTGGCGAGCGCTTTCGTCGCGGCCGGACTTGTCGACGAGTATCTGATCTACCTGGCTCCAAAGCTCATCGGCGGCGAGCGGATGGTGCTCGGCGACATCGGTGTCGACACGCTGGGCGAGGCAAGGACGCTTCGATTCACCACCGTGGAACGGCTCGGCGAGGACCTACTCGTCATCGCACGGCCTACAGCTACACACGCACCGGACGAAGGGAAGTAACCATGTTCACCGGAATAGTCGAAGAGCTCGGCGAGGTGGTCGACTGGCAGCTCACTGGCGACGCCGCTCGCCTCACCGTGCGTGCACCGCTCGCCACCTCCGACACTAAGCACGGGGACTCGATCTCCGTCAGCGGCGTCTGCCTCACCGTGGTCGACCAGGGGACCGACTGGTTCACGGCGGATGTCATGGCCGAGACGATCGCCGCGAGCACACTGAAGTGTCCCGCGGCCGGCGACCGCGTGAACCTGGAGCGGGCCGCCCAACTCGGCGATCGACTCGGCGGTCACATCGTGCAAGGTCACATCGACGGCACCAGCACGCTGCTGTCTATCACAGAGGGCAGCGCCTGGCGCGTACTCCGTTTCACACTCGCCGCCGACATCGCCGCGCTCGTCACCCGCAAAGGTTCGATAGCGGTGGACGGGGTATCTCTCACCGTGAGCGCGGTCAGTCCTCCCGGTGAGGCGGATGCCTGGTTTGAGGTGTCGCTCATTCCTGAAACCCTGACCGCGACGACGCTCGGTGCCAAGGCCATCGGCGACGCGGTCAATATCGAAACGGACATCCTCGCCCGCCAGGTGGAGCGGATGTTCGCGGTCTCGATACGGCCGCGAGCGACCCACTCGACTACCGAAGAGCCGCGAGCGACCCACTCGACTACCAAAGACACACCGGCAAGTTACAGCAATGAAGGGAGCGAGCAATGAGTCTCGCCAGTATCCCCGCCGCTCTTGATGAGCTGCGTGCAGGCAGACCGCTGATCGTGGTCGACAACGAGAGCCGCGAAAATGAGGGCGATGTCATCATTTCTGCCCAGCTCGCAAGCCAGGAATGGCTGGCTTGGATGGTGCGCCACACCTCCGGCTATATTTGCGCCCCGATGCCGAACCAGCTGGCCGATCGACTCGATCTTCCGGTGATGGTGATCGACAATGAGGATCCGTTCGGCACGAATTACACGATCTCTGTGGATGCGGCGAACCGGCTCAGCACGGGGATCAGTGCCGCCGACCGCGCCCACACTCTTCGGGTGTTGGCCGACGTCGGCTCGACGCCGGCCAGTCTGCACCGCCCCGGGCACATCCTCCCGCTGCGCGCCAGGGACGGTGGTGTGCGCGAACGAGCCGGACACACCGAGGCGGCTGTTGATCTGATGAAGCTCGCAGGGCTACCGCCGGTTGGTGCGATTTCGGAAATTGTCGAAGACAGTGGAGAAATGATGCGACTGCCTGGGCTGCTCGAGTTCGGCGAGCGCGAGGGCATACTCGTCATCACCATCGAGGCACTCATCGCCTATCTGGAGGAGAAGCATCACGGCAGCGATGTGCCCGCAGCCACCACAATCGCTGAGACTTCGCGCGTGATCTTCGAGGTGGAGACCACCGTCCCCACGGTGCACGGTGTGTTCCGTATCCGCGCATATCGCGACCGGATGACCGGGGCCGACCACCTCGCCATCATTTCCGGTGAGCCGAAGAATGGTGCTCTCATCCGGGTGCACTCAGAGTGTCTCACCGGCGAAGTCTTCAGCTCGCTCAAGTGCGAGTGTGGACCCCAGCTGAATGCAGCACTCTACAGAATCCACCAGGAGGGCGGAGTGGTTATCTACCTGCGCGGTCACGAGGGCCGTGGCATCGGCCTCATCAACAAGCTGAAGGCCTACAAACTTCAGGAGCAGGGGATGGACACGTTCGACGCGAACCTTGCGCTGGGCCTGCCCGTCGACGGGCGGGAATATGGCGCCGCTGTCGCGATTCTTGGGGACCTCGGGATTTCCGAAGCTCGGGTCATTACCAATAACCCGGAAAAGCTGCGGCAGTTGCGCGAGCGCGGCATCACCGTGAGCGAGCAGGTACCGCTCGTTGTGGGCGTCGGCAGCCTGAACGAGGATTACCTGGAGGCAAAGCGAGACCGAATGGGGCACATTCTGCCCGACGATGACGCCCTCGATGAGGCCGTGGTCGCTGGACAATCAGCCGCCACCGCGCGAGCAAATAGTGCGGCGCAGTTCATCGTCACTGCCCACGCCCGGGCTGCCGCGCAGGCCAATATTGACGCGCAGGCCTTTTCTGAGAAACATGCGGACTCCGAGGCCTACGACGACGCATTCGACACACTGGCCGGCAGGGAGCAGGCACTATGAGCGGAGCGGGAGCACCGACAATCGCCACTGACGGCACCGGACTGAAGGTCACCGTCGTCGCGGCCAGCTGGCACGAGAAGATCAGTGAAGGTCTGCTGGCCGGTGCGCTTCGCGTCCTCGAAGCGTCAGGGGCCGAGGTGACCGTGGTGCGGGTGCCCGGCAGCTTTGAGCTACCGGTGGTGAGCAAGGCCGCGCTGGAAAGCGGTGCTGATGCCGTGGTCGCCCTCGGCGTCATCATCCGTGGGGGCACCCCACACTTCGATTTCGTGTCCAATGCAGCAACGGATGGCCTCACCAGGGTCGCACTGGATTCCGGAAAGCCTGTCGGCTTCGGTCTGCTCACGCTTGATGACGAGCAGCAGGGACTGGAGCGCGTGGGGCTTCCGGGCTCGAAGGAGGACAAGGGCGGCGAGGCGGCCGAGGCGGCCCTCGCGACGGCACGCATCATCCACAGTCTTCAGGGACGGCGGCCAGGCTACACGAAGCGGTAATACTCGATGCCGAGGTCACGGAAGTCGCCGTCGTCTGCCTTGCCAACATGGTCGACTACGAACTCGTCGTGGGCGTCCACCGGCGCGACGCGCGAGGTATGGCCTTCGTGTAGCGCGAGATACTCTTCGCGGCTGAGGTTTGTCGGGGTGCCGATGGCTTCCGCAAAGTTGATCCGTGCCGCGGCCTGGCGCCATCCGCTGCCCACCCGCATCGGCAGTGCCTCCGCGGCGTCCCCGCTGCCATAGCCGAGCGCCAACCATTCCTGGCCAGCTAGCTCGCGGTCTTCCGTGCTCGCCTGATACAGGCCAGCAGCGATCCAGGCCGGCAGCGCGGCCGTGTACAGGTTGCCGAGATCGCGCATGGCCTCTGAGCCGAGCCCAAGCTTCTCTCCCACGAGCGTGCCCCACAGCGGAGTCTTACGCAGGTGCTGACGCAGCGCCTTCGCGAGCGGGAAGACGTCCTCCGTGTCCTCGCGGACGCTGGCGCCATGACTGTGAAAAGGCGATGGTGCCGACAACTCGGCCACGAGCGCCTCGGCATCGATTCCGGCATCCGCACAGTAGGAGCGCAACTGCTCGCGCCCCTCATCGTCTGCCGCGAGAGCGAACAGGTAGGACATCACCCAGCCGGTCGCCGGCATCCGGTGGTACGGGCGATGCATGAAGACGGCATCGACCTCGTCAAAGTAGTCTGCAGGGCGCTGGCCGGGCGTGCGAATCGCACGCTTCGACAGCATTGAGGCCATGGCGTGATGGGTCGCATCAATGTAGCAGCTGGTGGAGTATCGACCGTTGAACACCGGGAGATCCTGCATCTGGCCGTCGTCGCGCGGCGCCTGTCGGAAGCGCGCGAATGGCTTGCGGAAGTCTACAACGCGGTATTCGGAGTCACTCCCGGATGCGGCCAGGTCAATTTCGAGGAGCGTCGCGTTTCCGTCTACCAGCATCGCCACAGCGCCAGCACCCTGCGTCGGCTCACCGCTCGACCCGATCGCATACTCGGCGATATCGGCGCAGACAACGATGGCTAGGCGCCCAGCACCGTCGGCAGAAAGGTAGCGCAGAGCGGCCTTGAGTCCGTAAACCCCACCGAGGCAGGCGTGCTTGAACTCGGGAACCTCACAATCCCTCGCAAGCTCCGACTTGCCGTGCGCAACGAGGGCGTCGTTGATCATGCCCTTGATGATGATGGCACCCGCGGAGTTGTCGCTGCTCGACTCGGTACCGAGCGCGAGCATTCCCACCCTGGCCGGGTCTATGTCGTAGTCACGAATGAGACGCCAGACGGCATTGGCTGCGAGCGTGTAGACACTTTGGTGCGGTCCCCTCATCCGAAAGGACCGGCCGACAACGCCCTGAACCCTCCCCCACGGCTCGTCGTTCCACTCACACCAGTCTTCGAGCTGCACGCGATACTGCGGCAGATACAAGGACAGACCGCTTATTCCAGGCACCAGTAGTTACCGTCAGCACTTTCGTTAGTTTTTCGGCCGCAACTGTCTCCCAGGTGCTCCCACGATTTTAGCAAGCCTTGCTCCGCGTTCGCCCGTCGCTGTCGTCCGACTAAAATATGGTGAACGCGATCGGAGCACCACTGTGGACAACCCTCTCGCTCAGTCCCGCGCCGCTGAGTCTCATGCTGCTGAGTCCCGCTCCACTGAGTCTCATGCTGCCGGGTCTCATGCTGCCGGGTCCCGCGTCGCCGGATCCAGTGCGGCTGAGTCCCGCTCCGCCGCAGCCATTGCCCACAGCAACATCGCGATCGTCAAATACTGGGGCAAGCGGGATGCCGACCTCAACATTCCCGCGGTCGGCTCCATTTCGCTCACGCTCGACGCGCTCTCGACCGAGACGAGCGTCACTTTCGACTCCGCTCTTGTGGCAGACGAGTTCCGGCTCGACGGCAAGAGATCCGACCCGGCCAGAGTTAGTCGGCTGCTCGATCACGTACGCACTCAGAGCGGTGCCACCGAGTACGCGGCGGTGTCATCGGCGAACGATTTCCCCACCGGCGCGGGTCTCGCGTCGTCCGCATCCGGGTTCGCCGCACTGGCGCTCGCCGCGAGCGCCGCGGCGCTGGCTGGTCGAGTAGGCAGCCAGAAGATGCCGGATGACCGCGAGCTGTCGATCCTTGCTCGTCGCGGTTCGGGGTCTGCCGCTCGCTCGATCTTCGGCGGGGTGGTCGAGCTGCACCGTGGAAGTCACGCTGACGGGCTTGACTCCTTCGCCGAGCCGTTGCTTAGTGCCGACGAGTGGCCGCTGTCCGTCGTCATTGCCATCACCGACACCCGGGCGAAGATCGTGAACTCCAGCACAGGAATGGGTGAGAGTGCGCTCAGTTCACCGTTCTATCCGTCTTGGGTCGACACGGCAGAGGACGACCTCGCGGGCGCACGCACCGCCATCGCCGCGCGCGACTTTGAGCGACTCGGCGAGCTCACCGAATACAGCTGCCTCAAACTGCACGCCATTATGTTGACCACCCGCCCAGCTCTTCTGTACTGGAACGCGGCAACTGTCGCTGCGATTTATACGGTGCGCGAGCTACGCGGCAGCGGCATCCCGGTCTATTTCACAATCGATGCGGGACCGCAGCTCAAGGCTCTGTGCCTGCCGGAATCTGCGCAGAAAGTGGCGGATGCGCTGGCTGCGACCTCCGGCGTGCAGGAGACCCGCACCAGTGGGCTCGGTGCTGGCGCCCAGCTGGTGCCATAGTGGAGGTCATCAACAGCGGGCAGAGCATCCAGACCTCCGCCCCAGGGAAACTCTTCCTCTTGGGTGAGTATGCCGTCCTGAGCGGGGCGCCCGCGTTGCTGACAGCCATCGACCGACGGGTGCTGGTGACGATCCGGCGGCCGGCATCACGCGACGAAACCCAGCGCTGGGTGCTGCACACCCCAGGCCTCAGCACTGCCATCCTCGAACTCGGACCGATGGGGTTGCTGCCGGATGACCTCGACGCACAGCAGCTTTCAGATCTCCGGGTGTTCGACGCGGTCCGCAGTGTTGTGCTGGACCGCGCCGGCAGCCTCCCTGCGGCACTGGATGAGACGATAGACAGCACGTCAGTCCTCGGCGACACCATCAATGTCACAGCCGCGGGGACGCCAGGCGGCCACAAGTTGGGTCTCGGATCGAGCGCAGCAGTCGCGGTGGCCCTGACCGCTGCGCTCGCCCTGGCGGCCGGGTTGCCGACTGACCGAACGACCGTGTTCGAGCTCGCCCTGGCCGCTCACCGCATCTCGCAGGGCGGTGCCGGAAGCGGTGGGGATGTCGCCGCCAGTGTCTTTGGCGGCCTCATTGAATACACCCGCGACGAGATCCCCGTTGAGGTGCCCTGGCCACGCCTGCTCAGGGTGATGGCACTGGTTACCGGAACCGGCAGCAGCACTACGAGCATGGTCGCCAAGGTCGCAGCATACGAACGGGAGGACGAGGCGCAGTATCTGGCTGACATCGGCAGGCTCGCCGCACTCGCCGCGCAGGCGAAGGACACCATCGCCGTTCCGCACGGCTTCCTCCGGCTGGTCTCCGACTATTTCGCAGCACTCACCGAACTGGATGAGAACGCACACGCCGGCATCGTGACGGACTACCACCTGCGCCTCAACTCGCTCGTAGCCGGCCTCGGCGGCGTGTTCAAGACATCCGGTGCTGGCGGAGGAGACGTCGGACTCGTGTTCAGCATCGGCGACGAGTCGAAAGACACCATCACCGCGGCCTTAGCTGACGCTGGAGCGGAAGTTGTCCCGCTGGAGTTCTGTACTGCGGGACTCGAAATTCGCCAGATGAAGGATGGAACCGCGTCGTGAACTCATCCCGAATTCCTCGTTTTTACCAGCTCGGCGTCGAAGAGAGGCTCCGGGTACTCTACGAGCGCGGAGTTCTCAGCGATGCCGACTATCGTGCGCTGGCTACCGGAACGTACATCCTCGATCCGGAAACAGCCGACCGGTTGACCGAAAACGTGATCGGTGTCTTCTCGATGCCGCTGGGGCTCGGTCTGAACTTCCAGATCAACGGGCGCGATTACCTCGTGCCCATGGTCGTCGAGGAGCCGTCGATCATCGCCGCGGTCAGTTCGGCCGCAAGACTGGTGCGCCGCGCGGGCGGCTTCGAGTCCGTCGCCGACGAGCCGATGTTGATCGGCCAGATCCAGGTTGTCGACCTGAAGGATGCCGCGGCCGGCCGACAGGCGCTACTCGCTCGCAAACAGGAGATCCTCGACCTCGCCAACCTGCAGCATCCGAACATGGTTGCCCGCGGCGGCGGCGCCAAGGATCTCGAAGTCTCGCTGCGCGGGGCAACGGCGAACAACGGCGAACTGCTCGTGGCACACCTCATCGTCGACAGTAGGGACGCCATGGGTGCGAACCTTGTGAACACGATGTGTGAGGCGGTTGCCTCCCTCGTGGAACAGATCAGCGGTGGACGAGTGTTCCTGCGCATCCTCTCAAACCTCACCGACCGCGCGATGGTGCGTGCACGCTGCATCATCCCGCTCGACCGGCTCACCTCTGGCGAATTCTCGGGCGAACAGGTGCGCGACGGTATCGTCCTTGCCGCAGAGTTCGCCGCGATGGACCCGTACCGCGCGACCACACACAACAAGGGCATCATGAACGGCATCGACGCCGTGGCGATTGCGACCGGCAACGACTGGCGTGCTATTGAGGCGGCAGCGCATGCCTTTGCCGCCCGTTCCGGCCACTACACGCCGCTCACCACCTGGAGTGTGGATGACGACGGAAGTCTGGTGGGGACAATCGAGCTCCCACTGAAGGTGGGCATCGTCGGTGGGCAGGTGGAATCCAATCCAGCGGTGCGGATCGCGTACACGATCCTCGGCGTCGACACTGCTGTCGAATTGGCCCAGGTGATGGCAGCCGTCGGTCTCGCACAAAATTTTGCGGCGCTCAAGGCGCTCTCCACCGAAGGAATTCAGCCAGGCCACATGAGGCTACACGCGCGCAGCGTCGCCGTCGCCGCTGGGGCAACTGGCGCTCGCTTCGACGAAGTTGTCAACCGACTGGTCGCAAGCGGCGAGATCAAAGTCTGGAAGGCCAAACGCATCCTCGACGTTCTGGAGGGCCGGGTGGCAGACACCGGATCGTTCCGCGCGATTCGCACGGCGGCCATCCCCATCCAGCCGGCGGCGGCGCTGTCGGACCCGGAACCGATTGAGGCGGGCCACGCGGTACACCGCGGGTACGGCAAAATCATCCTGCTTGGGGAGCATTCCGTCGTCCACGGCCGTCACGCCATTGCCGCACCGATCGGTCTCAGCATTCAGGCCGAGGTGAGCACGAAAGCATCGGGCACAGAGCTCGTCATCGCCCGCTGGGACACGGATGCCGCCTACGATCCGATCGGCGCGAAGCTCGCCGAGCAGGTCACGGCATTGATCAGCGAGCGGCTCGGTCTCTCAGGTCGGGGCATGCGTGTAGACGTGTTCCCGCACCTGCCGCGCGCGAGTGGACTGGGGGCATCCGCCGCCCTTGCCGTGTCCATCATCCGCGCCATGGCCTATCGGTTCGGGCTGTCGATCGGCGACGACGAGGTGTCGAGCCTGGCGTTCGACTGCGAGCGCATCGTGCACGGGACTCCATCCGGCATCGACAACACCGTTGCCACCTTCGGGCGGCCGATCCTATTCCGCAAGGCCGGTGCTGCAGCAGGCGGTACGGATCCTGCCAGTGTGGTCTCGGGTGGCGCCGCCTCCGAGATCCAGGACATCGTCACACCCCACCCGATCCCCATAGTGATCGGCCTCACCGGAGTTCGCTCTCTCACCTCACACACGGTCGGCATCGTGCGAGCCGCGTGGGAAAGGAACCCGGCCAGGTACGAGACGATCTTCTCCCAGATCGACGAGCTGGCGCTGGCCGGGACGGACGCCCTCCGCCGCGGCGATGTCGCCGAGCTCGGCGAACTGATGAACGTGAACCATGGGCTCCTCGGCGCACTTCAGGTGTCGAGCCCGGAGCTCGAGGCCCTGGTCGGAATTGCGCGTCGAGCGGGTGCCCTCGGCGCGAAGCTCACCGGCGGTGGAGGCGGCGGAGCCATGATCGCGGTCGCCGAACCCGGGGCCGCGGAGTCTGTCGGCTCGGCCATGCGGCAGGCCGGGTACGTCACCTATCTCACCGAAATCCGCTGACCCGAATCGCTACCGAGGCCGGAGCCCCGGCATCTCGCGATAGAGTTCATACCATGGCTTTCAATGGTGGCAGGGTTCTGATTGTCGTGTGCGCATTGGGCGCGATCGCCCTCGCCGTGCTCTTCGTACTTCAGGTGTTTTATCACGTCTTCTACCAGCCGTCCTAGGAAGCCACCAATGCCCGATCGCGAGCAGCGCAGATTTCCGCGCCGCGTCTACGGAGTCGGTGCTGAACCGGATGCACGGTTCACGCTCGCCAACGAACGCACCTTCCTGGCCTGGATCCGCACCTCCCTCGCCCTGATTGCCGGCGGTATCGCGCTCGAGGCGTTCGTCCTGCCGATAGCTCCTGGACTCAGACTCGGGGCGTCGCTGCTGCTAATAATTCTCGGCGTGCTCGCACCGCTCCAAGCCTGGTTCGGTTGGATGAGCGTGGAGAGGGCGCTGAGGCTCGGTCGGTCTCTGCCCACCCCTAGTCTCGCTGGCCCAATCGGAATCGGGGTCGCCGTCGCCGGCATCCTGCTCGGAATCGGTCTGTTGCTCCAGTGAGCGACCCGCTGGACCGCCCGTACCACGAGGGTCTTCAGTCCGAGCGGACAGCGCTCTCCTGGCAGCGCACCACCTTGGCATTTGCCGTCGGATTTCTGGTGGCCGCACGCCTCCTCATGGATTACTTCGGCATCCTGAGTTTTCTCGTCGCCGCTGTCGGACTCGTTATCACGGCGGCGTTGTTCGCGATCGGATACCGTCGATATCGATCAACGCACCGGATTCTGATCGAGTCGGCCGGCGAGCGGGTTCCACTGAACAGTGCCGCGCCGCTGTTTATGTGGACCGCGGTCGTGTTCTGTCTTGCTGTGTTCGGATTGGTGTTTGTGATCATCCTCGCGCTGGGGCGCTAAACGATCGAGCGAGCTACGGTGCGAAACCCGGCGTTGCCCATCGAAGAGTCAGGCGTGTTCGATGAGCGCGCGGAGTTGCGGTAGCGATTGCAGTACGAGTCGTGGCATAAGTAAGACCCGCCGCGGAGCACCCGGCCCTCGCCTGCATCCGGCCCCTTCGGGTCGTCTGTCGGAGACGCAGTGTAGTACTCGGGCGAGTACCAATCAGCGCACCATTCCCACACGTTACCGACGGTCTGCCACATCCCGAAGCCATTCGGGGTGAAGCTCCGGGTTGGCGCGGTCGTCAGCCAGCCGTCCTCGACCGTGTTTGCTGTGGGGAACTGACCCTGCCAAATGTTGCACCGCCAGTCGCCGGTGTGCGGATCCATCAGCTCCTCGCCCCAGGGATAGCGGGCTCCCTCCAGACCCCCGCGGGATGCTCGCTCCCATTCCGCCTCGCTTGGCAGTCTGCGCCCGGCCCAGTCGCAGTACGCGACCGCGTCGTTCCAGCTGATGTGCACGGCCGGATGCTGCTCGAGACCGTCAACACTCGATCCGGGCCCGCCGGGATGCGCCCAGTCCGCACCTGTGACTCCCAGCCACCACGGGGTGCCGCTCGCTTCACTCATCACGTTCGATGATTCGGTTTGCAACGCGAGATGGAACACAGCGGAGAAGCCGAAGGTCTCGGCCTCGGTGCGATAGCCAGTGTCTGCGATGAAGGCGGCGAATTGCTCGTTTGTCACGCTCGTCGCGTCGATCTCGAACTCGGGCACGAATACCGCGTGCACGGGAGTTTCACCATCCCCGTGGTTGCCATCACCGGTCGAATCTCCCATGAGGAATGTTCCAGCGGGGATCCGTGCCTGCTCGATCGTGTGCTTACCGGTGCCTAAACCGCCGAACGCCGTTGCGGCTACCGGGGCACTGTGGCTCTCGCGATCCGGGGCACAGCAGTGGTGGTCATCGTCCATGGGCAGCATGCCTCCATCTTCCTACACGTTCACAAACTGGCGCCTACGGGCGTCCTGTCGGATGCGGGCTCCGTCTCGGATTCGAAACAAACGCCCATCCGTAACCTCTCCCGATCTAACGTGTACGAAGCCCTTCGGGAACCGGCTGCGTGGCGTGTGGCGTGTCTTCGAGGTCGCGTT
>JBDTIM010000049.1:0-36290 GCA_039936355.1 Lacisediminihabitans sp.
CCTAGTACGCTGCCCTCTCACGGCGGTAACACCGGTTCGAATCCGGTTGGGGTCACAATTCAGGTTGTTTCACATCACCCGTTTGCCCATTCGCTCGGGCAGGCGGGTTTTTGTTTTCCGAGCGAGGGCCCGGATCCACATCCGCGTTCCGCTACGATTGTGTCTGCGAAGGGGAGTATTCCGTTTCGCCGTTTCCGTCAACACAGGCTCCGATGATGCGGCCTCGGGAACGGCGGCGTCGCCGGGTTCCACACAGGCAGCGCGGAAGAGACTTTCGGGCCCTGCAGACCCCTCTCTTCGCAAAGGACTCCCATGGAGCTTGCCCTTCCTCTTTGGTTCGAAATCAGCACGTTCGTGGTGCTGACCGGCATAATCGTCTTCGATCTGATCCACGCCTATCGCAGGCCGCACATCCCCTCGACGAAGGAGTCTTCGCTGTGGGTGGGCTTCTATGTGCTGCTCGCGCTCATTTTTGCGGTGCTCATGCTCGTGCTCGGGGATGCCGAGCATGCGGGCCAGTTCGTGGCAGGCTGGCTGACGGAGTACAGCCTCAGCATTGACAACCTGTTCGTCTTCGTCATCATCATGGGTCGATTCTCGGTGCCACGACACCTGCAGCAGGAGGTGCTCATGGTGGGGATCCTGATCGCACTGGTGCTGCGCGGAATTTTTATCCTGCTGGGTGCGGCCCTCATCGAGAACTTCAGTTGGATCTTCTACATCTTTGGTGCGTTTCTCTTGTTCACCGCAATTCAACAGGCGTTCACCAGCAGTGACGCGATGGATAAAAAGGAGAGCGGTGTCATTTCTCTGTTACGCAGGCGCGTGCCGATCACGGATGCCTTCGACGGCACCAAACTCCGGGTCACCGAGGGCGGCAGGAAGGTTTTCACCCCCCTGCTCGCGGTCTTCATCGCGCTCGGCACCACCGACCTGGTCTTCGCCCTCGACTCGATCCCAGCGATCTTCGGTATCACGCAGAGCGCCTTCATCGTGTTCACCGCAAACGTCTTCGCGCTGATGGGATTACGCCAGCTCTACTTCCTGCTTGGAGACCTGATCGAGCGGCTCGTGTACCTCAAATACGGCATCGCCTTCATCCTGGCGTTCATCGCGGTGAAGCTCGTCTTCCACGCGCTGCACGAGAATGAGGTGCCCTTCATCAACGGTGGTCAGGGTGTTGCGTGGGCACCAGAAATCACCACCTGGGTGTCCCTTGGTGTGATCATCGCGTCGATGGCGGTGGCGACAATCGCAAGTTTGGTGAAGCTTCGCCTGGATCGCCGTGCCGCGAAGAGGCCTGCCCTCAAGGAGTAGGCAATGATTCCAGTTGCGAGGTTGGTATCTTTAGCACACTGAGTGCACTCGATTACTACTCACGACATCCGACAGCATGGGGGCGGGCATGGCATCAGGCGCCGACTCTGAACTTGCGCTCGGCGGTGCGGTGCTTCATATCAAAGCGTGGTCGGCAACCGATGTCGGCACGGTGCGCAAGGTCAATGAAGACAGCCTGCTTGCGAGCCTTCCGGTCTTCCTGGTCGCGGACGGCATGGGCGGGCACGCACTCGGTGACCGCGCGAGCCAAACTGTCGTTGAGGTGTTCCGCTCCCGCTTCACAGGAATCGAACCGACGACTCCGGATGCGGTGGTCACCGCAATCTCGCAAGCTCACGAGGCCGTCGCCGCCCTCAGCGTGGACGCCGACGACGCGCGTTCGGTTGCAGGCACGACGCTGACCGGTGTGGCACTGGTCGACGTGACGCAGCCGGACGGTACCCCATCGAAGGGCGTCGCCGCCGCCGCGGGCACTGACGTCCGCTGGATGATCTTTAACGTCGGAGACTCGCGGGTATACAGCTGGGATGGCAGCGTGCTCGTTCAACTGACCGTCGATCACTCCGCCATTCAGGAACTGCTGAACCGGGGGCTCATCACCCCGGCCCAGATTGCAAAGCACCCGCAGCGCAACGTGATCACCCGCGCCATAGGCGTCGACGATGTCGTGAATGCGGATGTCTGGCTCGCCCCGGTAAGCGGGCGGCAGTCGTACCTCATCTGCTCGGATGGGCTCACGAAAGAGCTCACGGACGAGGAGATCGCCGCAGTACTCCGCGCACCGACTAATAACGCCGGTGATGACCCGGCCGAGCAACTGACGTCTGCCGCACTGGCTGCGGGCGGCAAGGACAACGTCACTGTCATCGTGCTCGAGGCGGAGGTCGTGGGTGGCATCCTGCAGCAAAGCGGGACCGCGAGGGTAGTCACGACCCTGCCAGAATCGCTCGAAGACACCCTTCCCCGCAACGTGAAGGCTTGACGCCCCCTCGCCCAGATCGACGCCGACCAGATCAGCTCGACCGGATCAGGCGGCGTTGAGCCTGGCCATTGCCAGCTGCTCTGCAGCGTCCAGGGTCGTGATCCGCTTGGCCTTGGCATCCGCGAAGATCGTCGTGATGGTCTCGCCTATGGTGCTTACCCGCGCCTCGATCGCAGCGAAGTCAGCGTTCGGTTTCGTTGCCATGTCGAGGTAGATGACGCCACCGGCGTTCACCACGAAGTCAGGAGCCCAGAGGATGCCACGGGCGGCCAGCTGTGCTGCACCCTCGTGCTGGGCGAGCTGGTTGTTCGCAGCACCGACGACCGCGGACACCCGCAGCTCATCGATCACGCGCGGGGTGAGTACGCCGCCGAGCCCACACGGAACAAACAGGTCTGCTTCGAGAGTGTGGGCGTTGGAAACGTCGACCCAGTCCGCGCCGAGCGAGGTCGCGAACTCCATCTTGGCCAGGTTGACATCCGTGACGCTGAGCCGGGCGCCCGCCGCGGCGAGTTTCGTGGCCAACCTGCCACCGACTTGACCGAGCCCGGCAATGATGATGTGGCGGCCCGCGACTTCGCGGCTGCCGAAAGCTGCCTCCACTGTAGAGAGAAGACTCGCGTAGACGCCGGCTGCTGTGGCATCCGCCGGTTCGCCGACCCCGCCCTTGTCAGCGGGAAGCCCACAGACGTGTTCCGTACGCTCCGCGACGACGGCCATCAGCTCTGCGCTGGTACCCACGTCTTCCGCGGTCATGTATGCGCCGCCGAGGCTCTCGATTGCGTCACCGAGGTCGAGCATGGCGTCGCGCGTCTGCTCTTTGGTGAGGACCGTACCCTTCGGAAGGTAGACGACAGACTTGCCGCCACCGCGGTTCAGGCCGGCAGCCGCGTTCTTGAGAGTCATCGCGGCGGAGAGGCGCAGGGAGTCTGCGACGGCATCGGTCCAGTTCGCGTACTGCCACACCCTGGCTCCGCCGAGAGCCTGGCCCAGTCGCGTTGAATGCACGGCGACGCTCATGACGAGACCGGATCGCGGTCCGGTGCTGATGAGGACCCGCTCGTGGGTAAACGGGATGGTGGCGATGCCATCCTGCGCGACGTCCAGCGAGGGGGATTGCTGCGTAATGGTCATTGCTGTTCTCCTATGAACTGGCCTTGTGGGCACGAACGAAAGCGCACAATTGTGGTGTGCGGCTGAGGCAAGCCTAACCACGCTACGCGGCAATCGCACAGCGCGGCAAAGTAGACTGGGCAGGCTCGGCCGCGTGAGGTGTTTCGCGCCCGAAATGAAAGGGGCAGTGTCGTGGTTAAGACGTTGGCAGGCAAGACCTTGGCAGAGAAGGTCTGGAACGACCATCTGGTCGCCAAGGGCGAAGACGGTGCTCCTGACCTTCTCTACATCGACCTTCACCTCTTGCACGAAGTCACGAGTCCGCAGGCGTTCGATGGACTGCGGATGGCTGGACGTCCGGTTCGTCGCCCCGATCTCACGCTCGCGACGGAAGACCACAACACTCCAACACTCGATATCGACAAACCGATCGCAGACCCGACCAGCCGCATCCAGATTCAGACGCTGCGTGATAACGCCGTCGAGTTCGGCATCCGCCTGCACTCACTTGGCGATATTGAGCAGGGCATCGTGCACATCATCGGCCCGCAGCTCGGGCTCACTATGCCGGGCATCACCGTCGTCTGCGGAGACTCGCACACGTCGACGCATGGCGCGTTTGGCGCTATGGCATTCGGTATCGGCACGAGCGAGGTCGAGCACGTACTCGCCACCCAGACGTTGCCGCTCAAGCCGTTTAAAACGATGGCCATTACCGTGGAGGGTGAGTTGCGCCCCGGTGTGACGGCGAAAGACATCATCCTTGCCGTGATCGCCCAGATCGGAACCGGTGGCGGGCAGGGTTACGTGCTCGAGTACCGTGGTAGCACGATCCGCTCGCTCTCTATGGAGGGACGGATGACCATTTGCAACATGTCGATTGAAGCCGGTGCTCGCGCGGGCATGGTCGCACCAGATCAGACCACTTTCGATTATCTGAAGGGTCGCCAGCACGCGCCAGAGGGTGCCGATTGGGACGCTGCGGTTGAGTACTGGAAGACGCTTCCCACCGACGATGACGCTGTCTTCGACGCCGAGGTGTTCCTCGATGCCAACACGCTCGAACCGTTTGTCACGTGGGGGACCAACCCAGGGCAGGGTGTCTCGTTGAGTGATTCAGTTCCCGATCCGGCCAGCTATGCCGACCCCAACGATCGTGCGGCCGCCGAACGTGCGCTCGCCTACATGGACATTGCAGCGGGAACGCCGATGAAGCAGATCGCAGTCGATGCAGTGTTTATGGGCTCGTGTACCAACTCGCGGATTGAAGACCTGCGCGCCTTCGCCTCCATCATCAAGGGGCAGAAGAAGGCGGACGGCGTCCGCGTCATGGTCGTTCCGGGTTCTGCCCGGGTGCGCATCGAGGCAGAGGCTGAGGGTCTCGACAAGATCATCGAGGCATTCGGAGCGGAGTGGCGTTTTGCCGGCTGCTCCATGTGCCTCGGGATGAATCCGGATCAGCTCGCACCGGGTGAGCGCTGCGCTTCAACTTCCAACCGCAACTTCGAGGGTCGGCAAGGCAAGGGCGGGCGCACCCACCTGGTGTCACCATTGGTGGCCGCGGCCACCGCCATCCGCGGTACGTTGTCGAGCCCGTGGGATCTCGCCAACGCTCCAACCTCCCCGCCCTTCCGAAATGACGGAGATTCGGCGACGGCAAGCTCTGTTACTGAGGAAGTGAGCGCGTAATGGATAAGATTTCCGTCGTTTCGGGTGTCGCAGTTCCGCTCAAACGGTCCAATGTCGATACCGATCAGATCATCCCTGCGGTGTTCCTTAAGCGCGTCACCAAGACGGGATTCGATGACGCACTGTTTTTCGCCTGGCGGCAGGATCCAGAATTCGTGCTCAATCGTCCAGAATTCCAGAACCCGCGCGTTCTCATTGCCGGCCCGGATTTCGGAACGGGCTCCAGCCGCGAACATGCCGTCTGGGCGCTTCGCGACTACGGCTTTGCCGCCGTCTTGAGTCCGCGTTTTGGAGACATCTTCCGCGGCAACTCCGGCAAGCAGGGTCTGCTCACTGGGCAGATCACCGAAGCGGATGCCGAGGCGATGTGGGCACGGATCGACGCGCAGCCGGGAATCGAGGCTTCGGTCGACCTTGTGAAGAAGACGGCATCCATCGGTGACTTCACCGTGCCATTCGAGATTGACGACTACACTCGCTGGCGCCTGCTGGAGGGTCTCGATGACATCGCGTTGACCCTGCGCAACGAAGGAAAGATCACGGAATTCGAGAGTCACCGGGAGTCATGGCGACCACGTACACTTCCTGTACGGCAGGTCGCTGGGCGCTGATGGCGACTCTGGTATCCGATGCCGAGAAGGCAGGCGCACACGTGGGATTGAGCCCAGACGACATCCTCATTACCGGTGGCAACCCTCTTCGAGGGCGCATTGGTGTGAGGGGAGCCAAGAACCTCGTCACGAAAGCGATGGTTGCGGCACTGCTGGGCGAGACACCGAGCGTCCTTCGCGATGTTCCGGAGATCAGCGACGTTGATGTGGTCCGCGGTTTGCTTGAGGTCTACGGTGTGCGAGTGACGAGTGAAGCTGCAGGCGCGCTTCGATTCGACACGAGCAACGTCGAGAAAGCGCACTTCGCCGAGATCGACGCTCACGCCGGTTCCAGCCGCATCCCCATCCTCTTCTGCGGGCCGCTCCTACACCGACTCGGTGAAGCGCGGATTCCGGATCTTGGTGGCTGCCGCATCGGCGACCGTCCCATCGACTTCCACCTCGATGCCCTGCGCTCCTTTGGTGCCGTCGTCGACAAGACCTACGAGGGTATCTACATCACCGCGCCGAGCGGACTACACGGTGCAAATATCGAGTTGCCATACCCGAGTGTTGGCGCGACGGAGCAGGTGTTGCTCACGGCAGTGCGCGCCGAGGGCACAACCGAGCTGAAGAATGCGGCTATTGAGCCGGAGATCATGGATCTCATTGCAATTCTGCAGAAGATGGGTGCGATCATTTCGGTCGAGCCCAACCGGGTCATTCTCATTGAGGGTGTAGAGCGACTCGTGGGCTACAAACATCGCGCGCTTTTTGACCGCAACGAGGTGGCCAGCTGGGCCTGCGCGGCCATCGCGACCAAGGGCGATATCTTCGTCGAGGGTGCACTGCAGGCCGACATGATGACCTTCCTCAACGTCTTCCGTAAGGTCGGTGGCGCGTTTGATATTGAAGATGACGGCATCCGTTTTTATCATCCCGGGTGTGATCTCAAGCCAGTGACCGTCGAGACGGATGTGCATCCAGGCTTCATGACGGACTGGCAGCAACCTCTCATCGTGGCATTGACGCAGGCCACAGGCGTTTCGATCGTGCACGAGACGGTGTACGAGAATCGCCTCGGCTTCACGGAGTCTCTCAATGAAATGGGCGCCGACATTGTCGTGCACCCCAACGGGTTGCCTGACACTCCTCGCCGGGTCGCCCGCCGCGATTTCGAGCAGGCTGCGGTCATCACAGGCCCAACGCCGCTGCATGGCGCCGACGTTCTCGTACCTGACCTTCGAGGCGGCTTCAGCTACCTCATTGCAGCACTCGCCGCCGAAGGCCAGTCCAAGATCAGCAATGTTGGGCTCATCCGTCGCGGATACGAGCACATCATCGAAAAGCTCGCCGCTCTTGGTGCCGACTTCGTGTATGAGGGATAATCCGCGGGTGCCAGAAGAATCGACACCAGAGGCGAACGGGCCGGCTGGCAAGCCGAAGTCAGAGAAGATCGCAATCTTCCGCCTTCTCGCGGCCCTGCTGCTCCCGTTCATGTACTTCGTTGCGCGGTATCACGTCGAGGGCGAAGAGAATCTGCCGAGGCAGGGTGCCTTCATCCTCTCGCCAAACCATTACAGCGAGATTGATCCGGTCGTGGTGGGAGTCTTCGTCTGGAGGCTCGGCCGAGCGCCACGGTACCTGACCAAGGCATCCCTCTTCACCGTGCCTGTATTCGGCTGGTTGCTGCGCAAATCTGGTCAGATTCCGGTGCAGCGTACCGGGGCCGCGCGGGGGAGTGACCCACTTGCTGCTGCAAACAAGCTGGCCGCAGAGGGACTGGCCGTGGTCATCTACCCTGAGGGTTCGCTCACACGAGACCCCAACCTGTGGCCAATGCGCGGCAAGTCTGGTGCAGTGCGAATGGCGCTCGAGGCTGGGGTCCCCCTCATCCCGATGGCACACTGGGGCTCCCAGGACGTATTGCCCCGGTACGGAAAGCGCATCAGTCTGTTTCCTCGCAAGACCATCCGGGCAAAGATCGGCACTCCGGTCGACCTCTCCGCGTTTACCGGGCGCAAGGTCGACACCGCCATGCTGAACGAGGCAACGGCCCTGTTGATGACGCGGATCGCTGAACTGCTGTCTGAGCTTCGTGGCGAACCGGCCCCCGCGGTGCTGTGGGATCCAAGCCAGCACAACCAATCCGAGATTGGACGCTTTTGAGCAACACGATGACGATGCCGATTCCGATTCCGGCACCTGGCGTGCGTCGTGTTGCGGTGCTGGGAGCGGGCAGTTGGGGCACAACCTTCGCAAAGATTGTGGCCGATGGCGGTTCGGACGTCGCGCTCTGGGCACGCCGCGCAGAGGTGGCCCGGGAAATCTCGCAGAGTAAGCGCAACAGCGACTACCTGCCCGGCATCAATCTCCCTCGTAATTTGTGGTCGAGCTCGCGGCTCCCTGATGTGCTGTACGGTGCGGAGATCGTCTTCCTCTCCGTGCCCAGCCAGTCGCTGCGGGAGAACCTGCGTATTGTGCGTGAGTTGATCCCGGCCGACGCGGTTGTGGTGAGCCTGATGAAAGGTATCGAGCGTGGCACAGCCCTTCGGATGAGTCAGGTGATCGAGCAGGAACTAGACATCGACGTTGACCGCATCGCCGTCATTTCCGGGCCGAACCTAGCTCTCGAGATCGCCAAGGAGCAGCCGACCGCAGCCGTCGTGTCCTCGGCGAGTATGGACACTGCGACGCAGGTTGCTGTCGCGGCGACAAACTCCTACTTCCGTTCCTTCGTGAACACGGATGTCATCGGGACCGAGTTCGGCGGCGTGCTCCAGAACCTCATCGCTGTGGCCATCGGCATCGTCGACGGGGTTGGCTACGGCGAAAACACCAAGGCGTCGATTATTACCCGCGGCTTGGTCGAGATAACCGACTTCGCCGTCGCCTACGGCGCTAGACCGGAAACCCTCGCGGGACTGGCGGGTCTAGGCGACCTCATCGCGACCTGCGAGTCGCCTCTGTCCCGCAACAACACCGCGGGTCGCCTGCTCGGCCAGGGCTACGGATTTGCGGATGTCGTGAAGCAGATGAACCAGACGGCAGAGGGACTCGCATCCGTTGCTCCCGTGCTCGAGCTCGCGGCGGCGAAAGGGGTCGACATGCCCATCGTCAGTCAGGTGGGCAAGGTTCTCGCTGGCACTATGGATCCGCACGATATCGCGCCTCATCTCACGACGGCAGACGCGGAGCCCCAGCCGGAATCCTAGCGACAGGCTGGCGGTCAGGACTTCGGAATGGTGCGGCTTTGTCCGGCCAGTGAACCGAACACGGCCTGCAAAACTAGAAAGCCGAGCAACAGGATTAGGGGAAGCGCCCAAGCTCCGGTCAGATCGTGCAAAAACCCCACGCCGATCGGCCCGATCGCTGCGAACATGTACCCCAGGCTCTGTGCCATCCCGGACATGTCTGCGGCTCCCGACGCTGTGCTGGTGCGCTGCACTATGACATAAAGCGCGAGGGCAAGCGACGATCCCTGGGCGAAACCGAGGAATATCATGGCTGGCACGCTGAAGGCGACGGGGAAGAGCATCACTCCAATCTGGGCGAGCCCCGTGATGCCGGTGGCGATCAGGATCAGCCCAACCTGCGAGCGGACCCTGCTCGCGATGATGGGGGCAATCAGGGCTCCTGGGATGCCTGCGAGACTGGAGAGGGCGAGCAGCAGGCCGCTCTGGGTCTCAGAGATGCCGTGGCTGATGAAATACGCGGGCAACCAGGCTGCAAGGGAGTAATAGCTGAGCGACTGGAGCCCCATGTAGAGGGTCACCCACCAGGCGAGAGGCTGGCGCACGAGATGGCGGAGCCCGGCCAGCCCACCGCCGGCTGCGGGATTGCGGAGGCGGATCAGCGGGATCCACAGAGCAGCTGCCACGACGGCAGGGATGGCCATGAGTGCAAGAACCTCTCGCCACCCCCACCCGGTGGCATCGACCAGGGGGACGACAATGGATGCGGCCAGTCCTGCGCCGGCAGACAAAGTCATCGTGTAAAGGCCGGTCATCAGCCCCACCCGGTCCGGAAAGTCCCGTTTGATAAGACTGGGCAAGAGCACGTTGCCGACCGCGACGGCGGCACCGATGATGAAAGTGCCAAAGAACAACGAGAACGAGTCCGGCAGGAGCCGAAGCAGGATGCCGAGAATGAGGGCACCGAGCGCCGCGAAGATCGAACGTTCGATTCCTATTCTTCTTGCCAACTCCGGAACCAGTGGTGAAAATATCCCGAAGCAGAGCACCGGGATAGTCGTGAGTAGACCGACGGTCGCTGCGGTGTAATGGTTGTCCGCTCGAATCATTTCAATTAGCGGTGAGACTCCGACTATGGCACCACGCAGATTCGCCGAGAAAACGAGGATGGCGAGCCCGACAAACCAGGGCGCGATCACCCGGATAGAGCCACCATGGCTCTCATGTGCGTCCACTACGCCGCCTGACCTTGTCACGGCGTCGGCGTCGAACCATCGCTCGGAACCACTTGGGATTCGCCGCCGAGGCCGCCGCCCAGCACGTCTTCGCAATGGTGCTTCGATGATTGCGGAATGAAACTGATCGCGTTCGACAACTGGTCGAGCACGATGGTGCCTTGCCCTTGGGTGAGATTAGAGTCGACCACGACCTGCACCGCGGGCGTACGGCCATAAGTGGTAAAAGTGTAGACGGGCTTCTTGCTGTCGTCGATCAGCCAGTCGATGCTTTTGACCGTTGCACACTGCGTGCTGGTCGGGCCGGGCGGGGTGACGCCGCAGCGCAGCAGTACGGCAGCCGGATCTCCCCACGCGCTCGTCGCCTGCGCATTCGTTTGACGGATCCCCTGGTCGGCTACGGACTTCGGAAGCCGCACGATCACGTCGGCACACGTGGGGTTGGTCGCGTCGGCCGCAGGGGTGAGCGCCACGGTCGGTGCACAGGCGCTGAGCAGCACGAGGATCAGGGGAGCGATCGCCATGACGGCGAGGCGCGGGAGTCTCGGGTTCATTGCTTTCAGGCTAGCGTTTAACGCATGACAGATCCTGACGAATCCGGTGGTGTCCGCGCGGCGGAGGGTTCCGACACGCTCGGCGTCATCGGGGAGTCGGCTACTCTGCAGCGGATCTTTCCGCGGCTGCCAGCCTCGGCATCCGCTCTGCTCGGACCGGGTGACGATGCAGCAGTCATGGCTGCGCCGGACGGCCGCTTCGTCATCACGACAGACATGATGATTCACGGGCCTGACTTCAGACTGGCCTGGTCGAGCCCGCACGATCTCGGGTGGAAGGCCGCGGTGTCTAATTTGGCGGATGTAGCGGCCATGGGTGCCATTCCCACCGGACTGGTCGTGGCGATTGCCGCTCCAGCCGACTCACCGGTCTCACTGCTTGAGGGCATCGCGGACGGGTTCAGGGACGCCTGCGTCGCGCTTGCTCCCGGCTGTGGCGTCGTGGGTGGCGACCTCTCGGTGTCTCCGACTCTGACCATAGCTGTGACGGCTTTCGGTGATCTCGATGGGCGAGCTCCCGTGACGCGTTCCGGCGCACAGGTGGGCGACGTCGTGGCTGTGTCCGGGGCACTGGGAGCATCCGCCACCGCACTGCGCCTGTTATTCGAACGCGCGGTGGACGCCGCGGGGGAGCCCTCCGCGCCGAGGGCAGCGGCACTGCGTGATCGTACGGGAGCGCAGCTCGCACCCACCCCACCCATAGCGGACGGGCCGGAGGCAGCTCTCGCTGGTGCCACAGCCATGCTCGACTTGAGCGACGGACTCGCACTCGACGCGGGACGCATTGCGCGTGCGAGCGGGGTGCAACTGAACTTCAAGAGCGTGCTGCTGGGGCCTTCGCCGCTAATAGCCCTCGAGGGTGGCGAGGATCACTCCCTGCTGGCTACCTTTCCGCCAGCCGCACGGTTCCCGCGTGGTTTCCGACCCATCGGCGTGGTGGTCGCCGGTTCGGGCGTTGCGCTCGACGGTGAACCCTACACGCCCGGCGGCTGGGACCCGTATACCGGCTGGAACGGCGACGCGGGCTAGCTGCTTCTGCGCGCCCACCACAGGGTGGTGTCGCCGTAATCCTTGCGACGGTCGAGTCCGATCCCGTGCGGCCAGACCGGTTCTGCGGAGCGGCTGCTGCGTTCGATCAGGACCACGGCATCCGGCGTCAGCCTCGGGACAAGTGCCTCGAGGGCTCGCTGCAGCTCATCCTCGGCGAGGTCGTACGGAGGGTCGATCAGGACGATGTCCCAGTCGTCGGAGTTCGTGGCGAGGAATGTCTGGACTTTCTGGGCGTTGACCACGATGTCGAGTTCGTCACCGCGCGGCAGGTTTTTCTTCACCAGTGCCGCGTTGTCGCGGGCAATGCGCGCGGCGGATGCCGCACTGTCGACGAGCGTCACGGTTCTGGCCCCGCGGGATGCCGCCTCGAGACCGAGCGCACCGGAGCCGCAATAGAGGTCGAGCACGCTCGCGCCGGCGATCACATCCCGCGACTGGAGCGCCGAGAATATGGCCTCGCGAACACGGTCGCTCGTCGGCCGGGTGCCGGAGCGCGGCACAGCGAGGGTAAGGGAGCCAGCGAACCCAGCAATAATCCGTGTCATCGCGCTAAACGCTACCGGTTCCCCCACGTGGTTTCGGAAATTCAGGACTTTGGTCGTTGGCTGCGTCACCCCATCCACACACCGGGGGCTGTGAATAGCCAAAGTCCTGAATTTCCGAGACGGATGTCATCCGGGTGCGCCGTCGGCCGCCGCGCGTGGGTACAGCACTTCTGGATGCTGCTGGATTACGGTTCTTCTATGGCACGCGACTTCAGGGTTCCCTTCAGGCCGCTTCTGCCGCGCTCGAAACCCGCCAAGGTCTCGCCGGGTGAGGAGTCTGTGGAGACCGCCGGTGGCATCCGATCAAGCCTTATCGACAACGCGATCTATGAGGCGGGGCGCCGCACGGAGAGCCCGGCATCCCTGAGCGATACCTATGCTGTGCTCGATGCCCACCCGGACTCGATGGCGTGGATCGGGCTCTACCGCCCGACCACGGAGGAACTGAACTCCCTCGCGGCACAGTTTGACCTGCACGAGCTCGCGGTCGAAGACGCAATCCACGCCCACCAGCGCCCCAAAATTGAGCGCTATGGCACCACTCTTTTCGTGGTGCTGAGGGCTGCCCAATACTTGGATGACAGCGAGGAAGTCGACTTCGGCGAACTCCACCTGTTCATCGGCAGCAACTTCGTCATCACGGTGCGGCATAGTGAATCCCCGAAGCTGGCCGACGTACGGGCTCGGCTCGAAACAACACCACTCCTTCTCGCCCGGGGCACCGACGCGGTGCTCTACGCGATCCTGGATGCCGTGGTCGACGGCTACCGACCCGTCGTTGCGGGGCTTGCCAACGACATCGACGAAATTGAGACGCAAGTATTCGACGGCGATCCCGCGGTTTCTCGCCGCATCTACAAACTTTCCCGCGAGGTGATTGACTTCCAGCGGGCTGCACAGCCGCTGATCGCCATACTTCACTCGATCTCGGAGGGGTTCGACAAGTATGAGGTCGCAGAAGACCTGCAGCAGTATCTGAGGGATGTCGAGGACCACGTCCTCCACGTCGATGAACGCATCGAGGAGTTCCGCCAGTTGCTGCGCGACATCCTCACCGTGAACGGAACCCTGGTGGCGCAGCGCCAGAACGAGGAGATGCGTCAGGTGGGGGAGGCGAACAACCGACAGGCGGAAGAGACACGCAAGATCTCGGGTTGGGCCGCCATTTTGTTTGCGCCGTCGCTGGTTGGTGGAATCTACGGCATGAACTTCGCGATCATGCCTGAGCTGCACTGGGCATTTGGATACCCGTTTGCGCTTGGGCTCATGCTCCTTGTGAGCCTCACGTTGTACGTCGTGTTCAAGAAGCGCAAGTGGCTATAGGTAAGCCCGGATCAGCGGTCGCCTATACCCTCAAATGGTGACCCCTGTAGCCAACAGCACGCTTGATGCCAAGCTCGACGCTGTGCTGGGCGCTCGCACGGCGGCGGCATTCACGAAGGGGCTCGGGCTCGCGACTGTCGGAGCCCTTCTCAGCCATTATCCGCGACGGTACGCCAGGCGTGGCGAGCTGACCGCACTCAGTGAACTGGAGCTCGACAGCAGCGTCACCATTGTCGCGGAAGTGTTGTCCGCTCAGGAACGTCCGATGCGGGCCAAGCGTGGTTCGATTCTCGAGGTGCGCATCAGCGACGGCCACGGCACGCTCACGCTCACCTTCTTTAATCAGGCGTGGCGCAGGAGCGAACTGGTGCCAGGTGCTCGCGGTATTTTCGCGGGCAAGGTCGGCGACTACAAGGGCACGAGGCAGCTGGCACATCCGGATTACGAGCTGTTCGAGGCAGACGCGGAGCGGAGCGATGTGGCCGCACTGGCGTGGGCCGAGACTCCGATTCCTCTGTACCCGGCGTGCGCATCCGTTGCCTCCTGGCAACTGCAGAAGGCCATCGCCGTGGTGCTCGACACGCTGCCGCTGCTCGCAGATCCTGTGCCGGATGTGGTGCGTGCGTCCCGCAAACTCATGAGCTATTCGAGAGCGGTCGAGCTCGTTCATCGCCCGCAGAAGGACGCGGACTGGGGGGCAGCCCGTAAGGCCTTGCGGTTCCAGGAGGCGTTCGTGTTGCAGGCAGCACTTCTGCAACAGCGGGCACTGCTGCGCGAAACAGAGGCGACCCAGCGAGTTGCTGGTGCGCTGTTGGAAGGGTTTGACGCACAGCTGCCGTTCATCCGCACCGGCGACCAGGTGAAAGTCGGTGCCGAAATCACCGCAGATCTGGAGTCAAACTCCCCAATGAACCGTCTGGTGCAGGGTGAGGTCGGATCCGGGAAGACGCTCGTCGCACTGCGCGCGATGCTCGCGGTGGCGCAATCTGGCGGACAGTCCGCGCTGCTCGCCCCCACCGAGGTGCTCGCGGGGCAACACCTGCGCTCGATTGTCAAGACTCTCGGACCAGATCTCGCCTCGCGTCTGCGGCCAACGCTCCTGACTGGCCAGTTGCCAACCGCGGAACGCAAAAAGGCGCTGCTCGCCACGGTCTCGGGAGGCGCGAGCATCGTTGTCGGCACGCATGCACTGCTGTCGGATGCGGTGACCTTCGTCGATCTCGGCCTGGTCGTCGTCGACGAACAGCATCGCTTTGGGGTAGAACAGCGCGAAACTCTGCGCCGCAAGGGCACCACCCCGCCGCACGTTCTCGTGTTGACTGCGACGCCGATTCCGCGCACCGTGGCGATGACGGTGTTCGGTGACCTGGATGTGTCAACGATTGCTGAGCTTCCCGCTGGCAGGCTCGGCATCGAAACCTTCGTAGTTCCGCTTGCCGAAAAGCCGGGCTGGGTTTCGCGTGTGTGGGAACGACTTGCGGAGGAGCTCGCGCTCGGCAGGCAGGCGTTCGTTGTCGCGCCAGCTATCGACCCGTCCGACCCCGGGGTGGAGTTGGATGCGGAGCCAGAATTCGCCAGCGCATCCCGTGGTGCAGCGAACGTCACTGATCTTCTGCGCGAGTTGCGCGCGAACCCGCTGCTGGCATCCGCCCGGATAGAGGCGCTGCACGGCCGACTGCCCAGCGAAAACAAAGATGCGATCATGCGCGCCTTCGCCGCCGGCGAAATCGATGTGATCGTGGCTACGACGGTCATTGAGGTTGGTGTCGACGTGCCAAACGCGTCGGTGATGGTGGTGATGGATGCCGACCGGTTCGGTATCTCTCAGCTGCACCAGCTGCGCGGCCGGGTTGGTCGTGGTGGGGTTCCCGGCCTCTGTCTGCTGGTCACTGCCGTCGAGTCGGAGACGCTCGCTCGCGATCGGGTCGAGGCCGTGGCATCTACCCTCGATGGCTTCGAGCTCGCGCAGAAGGACCTGGAGCTGCGGCGCGAGGGCGATGTTCTGGGCGACACCCAGTCGGGCGGTCGTTCGTCACTGCGCCTGCTGCGGGTGGCAAAGGACGGCGAATTGATTGTTGAGGCCCGTGGCCTTGCGCAGGAAGTTCTGGATGCCGATCCGACCCTGGTCGCGCATCCGGCCCTCCGCGATTCCCTCGCGCGTCGCCTTGACGAGACCTCCCGCGACTTCCTCGCGAAGAACTGAACCCTGCCTCGCGAAGAACTGAACCCTGCCGCGCGGATAACTGACGCTCATCCCCATCCACGAGCGTCATTTCGTCCCAAATGCAGGAGTCGCCAGCAAGCTGACCAGCGTTTCCGGGCGAGGCAATTCTGTGGGAGCGCTCCACTCCTGCATTTGGGACAGACTGGGGTGGATCACAGGAGTGGGCGGGCAGGGATTGGGTCACATTCAGAAATCGACGGTGGGCACCGGATAGGCTGAAAGGATGAACAGGATCGCGGTCGTTCCTGGGTCTTTTGACCCGGTCACTCTGGGTCACATCGATGTCATCGAGCGTGCAGCCGGAATATTCGATGAGCTGCATGTGCTCGTCGTCCACAACCCGGACAAGACGGCGCTGTTGCCGGTGGCACAGCGGGTCACGTTGATCGAGAAGTCGATCGCGGCGGCGAACTTGCCTGGCAACATCAAGGTGACATCCTGGAGTGTCGGCTTGCTCGTGGACTATTGCACGGATGTCGGGGCGACAGTTCTCGTGAAGGGTGTGCGCTCACAAATCGACGTAGCGTACGAGACCCCGATGGCCATCGTCAACCGTGACCTTGCCGGGATCGAGACGGTTTTCGTGTTGACGGACCCGGCACACGCGCACGTGTCCAGCAGTCTGGTGCGCCAGGTTGCGGCCCTCGGCGGCGATGTGAGCCCCTACGTGCCGCCTGCCGTGGCCGAGTTTCTGCAAACCCCGTAGTGATGTGAACACGTCGAACCTTCGGCGGTGAGCGCCAAATACCCAGCATCTAAGATAGGCAAATGCTTCCCCTGAAGATCGGTTACAAGGCATCTGCTGAGCAGTTCAACCCGCGCGAGCTCGTCGAGTACGCGGTCGCGGCCGAAGCACACGGCTTCGAGAGCGTGACGGTCAGTGACCACTTCCAGCCGTGGCGCCATGAGGGCGGGCATGCCCCGTTTTCGCTGGCCTGGATGGCAGCCGTCGGGGAGCGCACGACGACAGTGCAGATCGGCACGTCGGTGCTGACGCCGACATTCCGCTACAACCCGGCTGTGATCGCGCAGGCCTTTGCCACCATGGGCTGCCTCTACCCTGGGCGCATCATGCTCGGTGTCGGCACCGGCGAGGCACTCAACGAGATCGCGACCGGATTCCGCGGTGCAGGTGAGCAGCATTGGCCAGAGTTCAAGGAGCGTTTCGCTCGGCTCCGCGAGGCCGTGCGCCTGATGCGCCAGCTCTGGACCGAGGACCGCGTCGACTTCCAGGGCGAGTACTACTCCACCCACGGCGCCTCCATCTACGACCGACCGGAGACGCCCATCCCGGTCTACATCGCCGCTGGTGGCCCCGTCGTCGCCCGCTACGCCGGTCGCGAGGGCGACGGCTTTATCTGCACCTCCGGCAAAGGTATGGAACTGTACACCGAGCAGCTCATTCCCGCGGTACAGGAGGGTGCAGACAAGGTCGGGCGTGCATCCGATTCCATCGACCGGATGATCGAGATCAAGCTCAGCTACGACACGTCCTATGACACAGCGCTTGAGAACACCCGATTCTGGGCGCCGCTCGCGCTCAGCAAGGAACAGAAGCACGACATTACTGATCCGATCGAGATGGAAAAAGCGGCGGATGCTCTGCCGATCGAGCAGATCGCCTCGCGCTTCATCGTCGGCGCAGACGCGGATGTTGTGGTTGCTGAGATTAAGAAATACATTGACGCAGGCCTCAATCACCTCGTATTCCACGGTCCAGGTCACGATCAGTTGCGGTTCATGGAGCTATTCGAACGCGACCTTGCTCCGCGGTTGCGCGCGCTCGCCTAGATTCGCGCGGCAAAACGCTCGTTTTGGCTGCATCCATTCCCTAGGATGCTGCTCATGTATGTCCTTTCCTCGCTACTCATTTTGGTGCTGTTTGTCGGCGCTCTCGTGGACATCATCATGCGCGACCAGTCGCTCGTGCGGCACCTCCCCAAACTCGTCTGGATTCTCCTCGTGATTTTGTTGCCGGTAGTTGGATCAATCCTGTGGTTCGCGCTGGGGCGTGAGTATTCACGGCCGATCGATCGAGGCGGTTTTGGTGATCCACGTCGCCGCACCCACGAGCCGGTACAGCAGCCACAGGTAGCAGGCACCTTCGGCGTACGTGACACAGAGGCCGAACTTGCCGCGCTGAACCGCGAGATCGTGGCAAACGAGAAGGCCGATCGCATCCGTCGCCTCGAAGCAGAGCTGCAGGCCCGTCGAGCCATCGGTGATTCCCCGAAGTAGGGGCCTTGCTGCGGTCCGGTTGCCGGCGTGGCCTATGGTGCAAGTGTGGGTTTCACGAGTGATGAGTTGGATGCGTTCAAGGGTGTGAGCTTGCCCGATCTGGTTGGTCCGGGTATGCGCCTGCTCCTCGTCGGCATCAACCCAGGCCTGCAGACCGCGGCGGTGCAGGCGCATTTTGGACGCCGGGGCAATCGCTTCTACCCGGCGCTCTACTACGCGGGCGTCGTTGATCGGCTGATCGACGCTTCCGCCGGATTTGATCCGGATGATCGTGCGCACCTCATCGCGCGAGGTGTTGGCATCACGAGCCTCGTGACAGGCGCAACCAGGCGCGCGGATGAGCTGGATGCGCTGCAGCTGCGGGCGGGCGCGGAGGACTTGGCGCAGCGTGTGGCAAAGTATCGCCCGACGGTAGTCGCGATGCTCGGCATCACCGCATACCGTATCGCTTTCGACAATAAAAAGGCCGTCGTCGGATTGCAGGCTGGGGTCATTGCCGGCTCGCAGCTGTGGGTATTGCAGAACCCGAGCGGCCTCAACGCCCACGCGTCCCTCGCCAATTTGGCAGCCGCCTATCGGGAGGCCGCGGTGGCCGCGGGTATTCCGGTCCTGGACGTGCCGCAAGTGCTCAGCCAATGAACGCGCTGTAGTCGTTGCCTCCTGTCAAGTTGTGGCCACAACTGGCAGCATTGACCTTAATTTTGTCATGACGCGCACGTGTGAACATGCATACCGCCGCGAGTATTGACCGTAGACTCGTGTACTTCTTCGACAAGGAAAGAGCGACATGAAAAAATCTTCGAAGATTCCTGTTCTTGCTCTTGTCCTTGCCGTGGCCGTTTCGTTAGCTGGATGTGCCACACAAGGGTCAGTCGGCCCAAGGGGGACCGCGGGTCAGACCGGTGCAACGGGAAGCACAGGTGAGACTGGTGCTACCGGCGCACCGGGCGTGCCTGGCGCGATTGGTGCCACCGGTCCACGAGGTTCTCGAGGAGCACAGGGAGCTGCTGGCAAGAATGGAACGGATGGCACAACGGGAGGCGCTGCCGGACCGATGGGTGCAACGGGTATGACTGGTGCGCCCGGTTCTGCGGGTGCAACGGGTATGACTGGTGCGCCCGGTCCTGTGGGTGCAATCGGCCCGCAGGGGATCCCCGGCCCAATAGGTGCGACTGGCCCTTCAGCGGTGACCGACATAGCCCAATTTTTCGCGCTCATGCCGTCCGATAATCGCGCGACTATCGCAGCGGGCGCCGATGTGGAGTTTCCGCAAGATGGGCCAAACAAGGGAAAGGCCCTCACGCGGAAGGGCCCGAGCACGTTTAATTTGAGCGAGGTCGGAATTTACCGGGTGTATTTTCAAGTGCCTGTTGACGAGCCTGGGCAGCTCGTCGTGACGCTCGACGGTGACGAACTCGCATACACCGTCGTGGGCCGTGCGACGGGGACTTCTCAGATCACGTCCATGGTCCTTGTCGAAACGACAGCGATTAACAGTCTTCTCACTGTTCGTAACCCATCCGGAGATTCGCGGGCGCTGACGATCTCCACATCGGCCGGAGGAGACCAACCGGTTGCAGCTTCTCTGGTTATCGAGAAGCTATAGGCCACTAAGCAAAGAACAATCCTCGGCACCAGTTTAGACGCAGCTTCTTTGCTCTCCGTGCTTGCGTTCGCCAACTACAGGGTGTGTGGCAACTCCTGCAGCCACTGAGCATATGTCTGCGTGCCCAAGGTGGCGCCGGGCGCGGGTAGTCGAGAGCCGTCGCGCAGTGCCCTGAGCATTGCGCCTGGTGCTCGCAGCGGGATCACGGCCCGTCGCGTGCCAGTTGCTGCGAGGTAGCCGCGAGCCATCGCGACCAGGCTTTCCTCACGCGGTCCGGCGAGGTCGGCCGCTCTCCCGTTCTGCTTACTCTCGGAAAGGTGCACCAGCGCGGATGCGACTTCCGTGGCGGCAACCGGCTGTAGGCGTCCGACCGGCATCATGGCAATCCGTCCGAAGCTCGTTTGTGCCAGCAGCTGGGAGGCGAATTCGTGAAACTGCGTCGCGCGAAGTATCGTCCAGGCGACCGGACCGTTCATGACCACGCGCTCCTGTTCAACCTTGCCTGCATAGTACCCAGAGCGGAATCCGTCGATGCCCACAATCGAGAGCACAACATGCTGAGAGACTCCGGCGGCTTTCTCCGCAGCAAGCAGTGTGGCGCTGCTCGTGCCGAAAAACTCGACGGCCGCGGAAGTGGACGCTGCCGCAACACTCGCGACGTCGATGACGACCTCCACACCCTGGAGTGCCTCGGCGAGCCCAGCACCGGTGACGACGTTGATACCGGCCGAGCGGGACATCCGCACAACCTCGTGTCCGCCGCGTTCTGCGGCCTCTGCCACATGGTGCCCTACGGTGCCGGTGGCTCCTGCGATGGCTATTTTCACTGTGCTGTCTCCTCGTGGTGGTGTGCTGCGTCCGGGTCGGTCCGTCGAGAGTGTGCGGGCAGTATCAGCATTACTCCGAGAACCAAGCTTGTACCAAGGCCGACGAGTTCGCCGGTCGCGTTCGCCGTGGTCATGCCGCGCAGGTGCGAGGCGTGGTATCCGAAGTGCAGAACCCCGAAGACGGTCCACGCAATGCCGACGGCACGCGTCGCAGCGGGCTCGCGGGAGAAGATCGCAAACACCGTTGCTGCGGCGATCGCCAGGTAGAGGCCGCCGACGTCCCTGATGAGGTGTTCGTTGAACGGGCCATCGGCGACGACCCAGATGAATCCGAAGCCGGGAAAGTTGGTATAAAAACTGTGGGGAAACGCGGCGGCCCAGACGCCGACGACGATCCCGATGGCAGCGGTCAACGCCAGTACGATGCGGCGAGGAAAAGTGTTCACGCAGAGCAGGACGATGTGGAACAGCAAAATGTGAGGTGTGGCTCACATTTCGGTGCTGTGAATCGTCTTTGTATGCAAGATTGGCTGCTGGCCACACTTTCACCGAAAGCAGGACGTATGACCTCGCTCGACCCGAAACTTGTTGAGCTCTCCTCCGAAAGGCGCCACCTCATGAGCCTCGGATACCGGATGCTGGGCACGGTTGCAGACGCCGAGGACGCGGTGCAAGAGACCTACGCCCGCTGGTACAGGCTCTCGTCCGACGAGCGGGACGCAATTGACGTGCCGCGTGCGTGGCTCACTAAAGTCGCGGGTCGCGTGTGCCTGGACATGCTTGGGACGGCTCGCGCTCGCCGGGAACACTATGTGGGGGAGTGGCTGCCAGAGCCGGTGCCTGGAACAACTTTTGCGACCGAGGCCGTCGCAGTCGATCCGCTTGACCGGGTGACGCTCGACGAGTCAGTGAGCACCGCGCTGCTCATCGTGCTTGAGTCGCTCACGCCTGCCGAACGGGTGGCCTTTGTGCTGCACGAGGTCTTTGCTCTCTCTTTTGCAGACATCGCCGAGATCGTGGGTCGTTCAGCGGATGCCTGCAGGCAGTTGGCCACCTCGGCCAGGCGCCGAATCCGAGAGCGCGGCACTTCCGAGACGGCGACTCCACGACACGATGCGCTTGTGCACGCCTTTGTGGCGGCGTGCGAGAGTGGCGACGTCGAGGCACTCGTGGCAGTCCTCGATCCCGATGTCGTGCTTCGTTCTGATGGTGGCGGCATCGTGTCTGCGGCACGTAATCCGGTTCATGGGGCGCTAAATGTTGCACGCTTCGTGTTGGGAATCCTCAGTAAGGAGCCGATGATCGAAGTGACACTGCGAGAAACTCCAGACGGGCTCGCTCTGGTCGCATCGGTTGGTGGTTCGCTGCTCAGTGTGGTCAACCTCGCGGTTGCAGCAGAGATCGATGCGGTGAGCGACGTGTGGATCATGATGAACCCCGAGAAGCTGTCGCTGTGGGGAGTGTCGGCGCCCCCTGGGAGACAATAGAACCATGCCCCCCCACGCCTTCACCATCGGCTATGCCGCCGCGCTGGAGCAGTTCCACCCCACAGAGGTTCTCGAGCTGAGCGCGCACGCCGAGCGGAGTGGCTTCAGCGGGGTCATGGCGGCTGACCGATTTCAGCCGTGGGTGCCGCGCCAGGGTGAAGCGAGCTTCGTCTGGAACGTGCTTGGTGCCCTGGGGCAAACAATAAACGGAGACCTCGGAACGGGGATGACGGTGCCGACGTTTCGCTGGCACCCGGCGATGATCGCGCAGGCCAGCGCGACGCTCGCGGCCATGTATCCGGGGCGACACTGGCTCGGCATCGGGTCGGGCGAGGCGATCGATGAGCACATCACCGGAGCGTACTGGCCCGAGACGGCGGAACGCATCAACCGCATGTTCGAGGCGGTTGAGGTGATCCACAAGCTGTTTGCTGCCTCCTTTGCCGGTCGCGATGTGAAGTACAGGGGGCAGTACTTCACGCTCGAGGCCACCAGGTTGTGGACGATGCCCGAGACACTGCCCGAGATCTTGGTTGCGACATCAGGTCCGGTTACCGCTAAGCGTGCAGGCCGCACGGTCGATGGACTGATCGTGGATGGCGCCCCGATCGAGAAGATTGCCGCGCTGTTCGCGAGGTTCGATGAGGGTTCCAGAGAGGCGGGTCGATCGCACACCGCTGCACGCACGGGCGCTGGAATCAAGGTGCTTCGCCTGCACTTGAGCTGGGCAGAGACCGACGAGCAGGCGATGACGAACGCACTCACCGAATGGCCCAACGGCGGCATGCGGTTCCCTCGCTCCGACATCCGCTCACCGTTCGAGTTCGAGCAACTCGCTAGGCTTGTGCGTCCGGAAGACTTCGAGGGGCGAATGCTCGTTTCGGCAGACCCAGACACTCACCGAGCCAGCATCCAGCGTTACCTTGACCTTGGCTTCGACCGTATCTATCTGCATAACGTGGGTCGAAACCAGCGCGAGTGGATCGACGTCTTCGGGCGCGACGTGTTGCCGAAGCTCGTGCGCTAATGCCGGGGTTCATTGGGATGCGCGTGTGGGCGATCGACGGGATCCCGGAGATAATCGCGGGGGATGACCTGGCCGAGATCATTGGCGATGCACTCGAGAAGAGCGCGGCAAACGCGGTTCCACTGGAGGATGGCGACATCCTTTGCGTGACCTCTAAAATTGTCTCCAAGGCCGAGGGGCGCATGATCCAGGCCGCGGATCGCGAAGATGCCATCACTGCAGAGACCGTGCGCGTGGTCGCCACTCGCGAGCATCCTGGCGGTGTCACTCGCATCGTGGAGAACCGCCTCGGCGTGGTGGCCGCTGCCGCCGGGGTCGACTCGAGCAATACCCCTGACGGCACAGTGTTGCTGTTACCGATCGACCCGGATGCGTCCGCTCGGGCGCTTGCCGTCGCAATCCGGACTCGCTTTGGCGTGGCTGTCGGCATCATCGTGTCCGACACGCTGGGCAGGCCGTGGCGGGAGGGGCAGACGGATGTCGCGATCGGTGCGGCAGGCATCCGCGTCATCGATGACCTGCGTGGCACCACGGATGCCAGCGGCCGCCCCCTGCACGTCACGTTGCCCGCTGTGGCAGACGAAATCGCAGCCGCCACCGACCTCGTGAAGGGCAAGACCGCCGCACTTCCCGTCGCGGTGGTGCGCGGACTCGGGCGCCTCGTCGGCGACCTCGATCTGCCGGGCGCCCGCAGCATCGTGCGGCCGGCCGAGCGCGACATGTTCCGCCTCGGTTCGTCAGAAGCGCGTGCGGAGGGGTACGACGTCGGCTACGCGGCGGGCTATAGCGAGGGGGCAGTCGAGGGCACGCCCGGAGCGGGCAGCAGCGATGGGAACGACGCTCCGATCTCCTGGTAGGCATCGGCCAAATTTGGCACGATAGGGCCGCGCCGCATTCCCAGACTGGGAGAGAAGCCGTAGCGTACGCTGAGGAATGAGAAGGCTCCACAAAGTCAGGAGAACGATCATGACGCGTGCTGCAGATCCGGTAATCGAAGAACTCACGCCAGACGAATGCTGGGAATTGCTTGGCGATAATGGTGTTGGACGCTTGGGTACGGCCATTGTCGACGCCACCACTGGCGCCGTCTCGCCAGACATCTATCCCATGAATTACACCGTGAACGAGCGCGCGATCCTCTTTCGCAGTGCGCCAGGTGGCAAACTCATTGACCTCACGAAGCAGCCCTCTGTTGTGTTCCAAACTGACGGCCGGCGGCGGCGGACCTACTGGAGCGTGGTCACACATGGCCAGGCCACGAGGCTAGGTTTCGATAGCGAGATTGAGGCATCGGGCATCCGCGATTTGAAAGCCACGCACCCCACCGACAAGTGGAATTACTTCCGCATTGATGTGCGCGAGATCACCGGCATCCGATTCCGTGGCAAATGACTCGAGGGGGAATAGACCGTGACGATGAAATTCTCGATCGGGGACCACGTGAAGTGGAACTCCGAGGCGGGGCATGTGAGTGGAACGATCACTGCGATCCATACGAAGGATGTCGACTACAAGGGTCACACCCGCCGGTGTAGTCCCGACGATCCGCAATACGAAATCAAGAGCGACAAGACTGACCATGTGGCCATGCACAAAGGCGGTGCGTTACACAAAGTTTGAGCGCGGTAATCGGCCGGAGCACGGCTGTCGGCCCAGGTCTGCTTTTAGTCCCGGTTTGTTAACAGTGCAGGCGCAGAATGACTTTGCCGCGTGCCTTCCGCGTCTGGACCTTCGCCAGAGCCTCCAGCGCATTCTCGAATGCGTATATATGCTCCAGCTCCACATGGAAGTCTCCCGCTGTCGCCTCTGAGAACAGCTGCACCAGTTCACCCCGCACATCGGCCTGGAACGGCACCACACTGATGCGCACTCCACGTTGCGTCGCCACGGCGTCGTTCGAAATGGTGACCAGGTCTCCGCCGTCCTTGGCCACGCGCAGACTCTCGCTTGACGTGCCCGGTTGCACGGCGATGACGGCATCGACTCCCTTTGGCATCCATTCGAGGATCTGTCCTGGCCAGAGCTCGTCGTGATAATCGACGACCTTTTCGGCACCGAGTGAGCGCATGTACTCGTGGTTGGCTTCCGAAGCGGATGCCGCGACCCGCCACCCACGGCGGCGTGCAAGCTGGATTGCCAGCGTTCCGATGGCGCCAGAGCCGCCAGCGATGAAGAGGGAACCACCGGCCGGGACCGCGGTCATTGCAGAAAACGCGCGCAGCGCCGTGTTTGCCGCGACAGGCAGCGCTGCGGCGGTCTCAAAGTCGAGCGCATCGGGTATTTTCACGATGAGTGAACTCGACTTCACAGCGACGTATTCGGCCCAGGTTCCACCCTTCGGCTGCATTGAACTGACGAAAGCGATACGGGTGCCACGTGCGAATCCAGTCACTTCCCGCCCGATGTCATCGACCGTCCCTGCGGCCTCGATTCCGATGGGGTACGGATAGTGTGCATCGGTGGGCAGGAAGTAGGAATCGTGAATTCCAACCCCCACAGCCGCAACCCGCACCAGAAGCTCGTCCGGGCCTATGACCGGAGTCGGAACCTCGGCGTACTCGACCAAGAGGGTACCGGCTTGGCGTATGACAAAAGCCTTCATGATGGTGGGAATCCGTTCGGCTCGTGGCGCGAGCATTCTCGCACAGGCAGGGAACACTTTCGCTATCTACAGTGTTCACTAAGGCGGTGTGCGATGCACCGCAGCCCGTCGAGAAGGAGAACCTCACAATGACGATGAATACCGAAACCGCAATCCTGGCCGGTGGATGTTTTTGGGGAGCGCAGGAACTGCTCCGCGAACGCACGGGGATCGTCTCGACCCGTGTCGGATACTCCGGCGGGGAGCTTCCCCATGCCACCTACCGCAACCACGGCAATCACGCCGAATCCGTTGAGGTCGTCTTTGACCCACAGCGAATCTCCTACCGCGATATTCTCGAATTCTTCTTCCAGATCCACGACCCGTCGACGAAGGATCGTCAGGGCAACGACATTGGTGCGAGCTACCGTTCGGCGATCTTTTACACCAGTGATGAGCAGAAGCACATTGCCGAAGAGACCATTGCGGATGTCGACGCCTCCGGCTTGTGGCCGGGCAAGGTCGTCACCGAGGTGACTGCTGCCGGTCCGTTCTGGGAGGCCGAAGATGAGCATCAGGACTATCTGCAGAAGAACGCGAACGGCTACACATGCCACTATGTTCGCCCGGGCTGGAAACTCCCGCACCGCGAGTCGGCGGCAGGCTGAAACACAACCGTTACGAGTTCACAGATGCAGGCCATGACCTATGCACGTTATGGCAGTGTCGAGGTGCTCGAACGCACCGAACAGCCACGCCCTAAAGTCGCGCCGGGCTCCGTGTTGATTCGGGTGAAGGCCGCGGGGGTGAATCCGGTGGACTGGAAGCTCATGTCGGGAAGGCTAAATCCTCTAATGGACATCCACTTCCCCGTCGTTTCCGGGTTGGGATGTCGCCGGGGTGGTTGAGGCGGTGGGCTTCGACACAGTCCAGGGCGGTACTTTCGCGGAGTTGGTTTCGGTGCCTGCCGCCTTGGTGGCGCGTAAGCCACAATCGCTCACCTGGGAACAAGCAGGCGGACTCCCACTCGTGGGGCTCACCGCGCAGCGCAGTCTGGACGCGCTCGAACTGACTCGTGGCGAAACTCTGCTCGTCCACAACGGTGCGGGCGGCGTCGGGCGCTCTCGACCGAGTGAGCGATCTGACCGCCGCGGGCGCGCTGACTGTTGATGTCTGCGCAACGTACCCGACGGAGCAGCTTGCCGCAGCGTTTGCGGCCAGTATGGGCGGCCGCGGTGGAGGCAAGATTGTGATGACGGAGTTCACTTCGTAAATTCATCGTTCGTTATCTCGCCGTTATCTGTAAGAATCGATGCGAAGAAGACGAGGTTCACCGTTGAGCAATATCAACCCTCTCAGAGCCCCCGATTTTCATCAGCTCTGCGGTGAAATCATCCGGGTAGTCGAAACTGTCATCGATGGGAAGCGCAGCGCAGTCGAGCTGGCACTCATCACGCTTCTGGCGGAGGGTCATCTCCTGATCGAGGACGTGCCGGGCGTCGGCAAGACAATGCTCGCCAGGGCCCTCGCAAAATCAGTCGATTGCACCGTCAATCGGGTTCAGTTCACGCCAGACCTTCTACCTTCTGACATCACCGGTGTCTCTGTCTTCAACCAAATTGAGCGCAGCTTCGAATTCCAGCCTGGTCCAGTTTTCGCCAACATCGTGATCGGTGACGAGATCAACCGTGCTTCTCCAAAGACTCAGTCTGCTTTGCTCGAGAGCATGGAGGAAGCGCAGGTGACCGTCGACGGCTGTACCTACCGGTTGCCATCGCCCTTCAGCGTCGTAGCCACCCAGAACCCGATCGAGATGGAGGGCACCTACCCGTTGCCGGAAGCGCAGCGCGACCGCTTCATGATTCGCATTTCAATGGGGTATCCGGATGAGACTTCCGAACAAGCCATGCTGCGCACGCGCGAGCAAACTAGCCCCCTCGATGCCGTGACTCCGGTCGTCTCTACCGAAGTCCTGCGCGACATGATTGAGGTTGTGCGCGCCGTGTTCGTGAGCCGCGCGATCGAACAATATGCGGTGGCAATCACTCAGGCAACCAGGCGCGATCCCGAGCTTCGCCTCGGCGCCAGCCCGCGCGCCACCCTTCACCTGGTGCGGGCAGCCAAGGCACGTGCGGCTCTCGATGGCCGTGACTTCGTGCTCCCTGATGACATCGACGTGCTCGTCGTCCCGGTGCTGAGCCACCGCCTTCTTCCCACCACTCGGATGACCGGTCGTGGAGAACGCGTGTCGGAGTCGACGGTCGCAGACATCGTCCTCAGGATCGTCGCGGCCATCCCTGTGCCGCTCGGCGCGGTCGGTCCCGCCTGAGTTGGGTCTGATTCCGTGCTAACCACCACGTCGAGTTTTCGATGAGCACCGGCCCGAAGCGACGGGCGCGCGCGCGAGTGGTGAGGCCAACCAGGCGCGGACTGGCTGTTGGCATCGTCGGTGCGGTAGTTGTGATCCTCGCATACGCCTTCGGTCGCACCGAACTGCTGCTGGTCGGCTGGCTGGCGGTCCTGCTGTTCCTTGCGGCCGTGTTTTTCGTGTCGCTGCGGCGCGTGCGGATGAGCGTGACTCGATCCTTTCCGTCGCCGACCTTGATCGCTGGCCATGCCACGGTGGGAACCCTGGAGATCAAGAATCTGTCGCGGTATGCCAGCGCAGAGGCCGGTTGGAAGGATGACCTGCCCTGGCCGCCATCCGCCGCTCCATTCGAACGGTTGCGAGCGCTACCAGCGGCGAGCAATACGTGGGACGGGAGCGTGGTCGTAGTCCGGTACGAGTTTGTTCCTCCGAGGAGAGGGCTCTTCGAGATCGGGCCTCTCATCATCGAACTCTCTGATCCGTTCGGTCTCGCCCGGAGCGAAGTGGCGATCGGCGAGACAGAGCGGTTCGCGGTGATCCCTGATGTCGAGAAACTGTCCTCCGGGGGTGTAACCGCCATAGCCGACGAAGGGTCCGCGCGCGCAATGCGGTACAGGGCACTCGGAGGCGACGACGATGTGACGACTCGAAGCTATCGCTCGGGTGATGCCCTCAGACGGGTCCACTGGCGCGCTTCCGCGCACAGGGGTGAGCTCATGGTGCGGGAGGAGGAGCAGCGCAGCCATGCGGAGGCTCGCATCGTGCTCGACACGATGCGCTCCGGCTATGCGGACTTTCACTTGGTGCCAGGACCTGACGAGGTGCAAAGTGAGCGCTTCGAGTGGGCGTTGCGAATTACCGCGACCCTTGCCCTCCACCTTGAAGAGCGCGGATTCCTCGTGCAGGTCGTCGAAACTGGACCTCGACAGATCGGCCAACCGGAGCATGTCGACGGGTTTCTGGAGTCTGTCGCTGCGGCGACACTCAGCCCGTTTCCGGCGCCGAGTGCACGAACCGTGGACCGGGACACCCGCCCCTATCAGTCCCTCGGGGTCGTCTTCGCCATAGTTGCGGATGCCGACGAGGCAACTCTCGAGACTCTCACGACCCAGCGCCGCGGCTTCGAGATCGCCATTGCGCTTATCGTGCCAAGGAACGCCCAGGACGATGGAAAACTCCAAGGGCGCGGGAAAGGCCAGAGGGACGAGGATTTCGATACCGTTGCCGAGCGTCTCGGCGCGGTGGGGTGGCTGTGCGTCCCCGCACCACTGTCAGATTCCGTGGCACCCCTGTGGTCGACGATCGCCCCACTTCTGGAACGCGGCCATGCAACACACTGAGACGCGCGACCGTCGGGCAAGAGGGACGCAGGTAGTGGGTACGCGCGCGTACGATTCGCGAGCACCAGTTTCGCGTGCGTCCGAGATCTCCCGCAGTGTCTCCGTGTTCATGGTGATCATGGTGGCCTGTGCGAGTCTGCACACACTACTCGACAGCGTTGGTTGGTGGTTTGAGCTTGCGGCCGTGTGTATCTTCGTCATCGGCGGTGGGGCGCTAACCAGGTCGTTAACGCGACGGCGATTCGCCGCCTCACTGGTACCTGTGCTGGTACTCGTGGCTTTCATCGTCGCCAGGTTTGCCTCCGACACGACGATTTTCGGCATTTTCCCTGGTGAGGCTACCTTAGGTCGGCTAACCGACCTGTGTGAAGCGGCGGTGATATCGATCCGTGAGCAGGCTATTCCTGCGACAGTCGACACCGGCATCCTGCTACTCCTGGTTCTCGGCGTCGGGGTCATCGCCTTCACGGTGGATCTCACCGTGTCGACCCTCCACACCCCAGCATTCGCGGGGATCCCACTGCTCATCCTGCTCGCCGTTCCGGGGATGACCGACTTCGATCTCAGCGACGGCTTCCTCTTCGTGCTCACGGCGGCCGGGTACCTCTGGCTGTTGCAGATCGGTAAACAGCACAGGCGAATCCGACTCTCCGTGTCCTTCGGAGCGGTCGCGATCGTGGGAGCGCTTCTCGTCGCGGTCGCGCTCCCACCTGGCGTGACGATCGGTGGCGGGGGCGGTGTTCTGGTGAAGACGGGACTGAACCCGGCGCTGGAGCTGGGAAACGACTTGAGGTCGACCAGTTCGACCGCTGCGCTCATCTACACGACGACGGCCAAGAAACCGCCGTATCTTCGGCTGGTCACTCTGGAAAAGTTTTCCGGGAGAGCGTGGCTTCCGGATGCTCCGCGCCAGGAACAAAGAAACGATGTCGCGTCGTTCTCGGCCCCGCCCGGACTGTCCGCGAGGGTTGCGACGACGGTAATCCGAAGCACGATCACGGTGAGCAACTTTGCGAGTCCGTGGTTGCCGGTGCCGTACCCGACCTCGAGCATCACCGGACTCTCAGGAGACTGGTACTGGGAACCCGGCAGCCTCGCGGTGTCCAGTCCGAACGGATCGGTCGATGGCCAGGACTATACGGTCAAGAGCGTCGACATCAACCCGACGCCCCGGCAATTGTCTGCGGCGGGAAGTTCGGTGCCGGCCGGACTCGCTAAGTACCTGAGCCTGCCGAGCGATCTACCCACAATCATCCCTGATGTTGCACGACAGGTCACCGCAGGGGAGCCGAGTAACTACACGAGGGCCCTCGCCCTTCAGGAGTACTTCCGTGGGGCAGAATTCACCTATTCGGAGCAGGCGCCGGTCAATGACGGCTATGACGGGACTGGAATGGCGGTCATCGCCAAATTTCTGGAAGTGAAGAGTGGGTACTGCATCCATTTTGCTTCCGCGATGGCGGTAATGGCACGCTCGCTTGGAATCCCCTCGCGGGTAGCGGTGGGGTTCCAACCCGGGACTGTGACCGGCACAGACAGTCAGGGGTTCGCAATCCGCACCGTCACCTCGCATGATTTTCACGCGTGGCCGGAGTTGTACTTTGACGGCATCGGATGGGTGCCGTTCGAGCCAACCCCCGGCCGCGGTGTCGTGCCGTCCTACGCGGATCTCACCGAAGCGGATGTCCCGCTGCCGATTTCTCGTCCGCAGCAACCGCAGTTCGAGACGAGCAGCCCGTCGCCCGCGCCTGCGCAGACCCAGGGACGCGAACTGCCTGGCGACCAGGGTGGCCAGCAGCAGGGCGCATCGTCCGTGTCAGCCGTGTGGCCGTGGGCAGCCTCTCTCCTTGGTCTCCTTGCGCTTCTCCTCCTGTTGCCCATGGCGGTGAGGGAAGCGGCGAAAGAGCGGAGGTTGAGGTTCTCGACCGCGGTCGGAGCCTGGCGTGAACTCTTGGCAACAGCCGAAGATCTTGGACTGAATCTTCCAGACACCTTGACGCCGCGGGAGGTCGCGAACCTGCTCGCATCCGCTGCCGGAGGGGAGAGCCTCGATCGCTTACGCATTGCTCTCGAACGGGAGAGCTATGCCGTCTCAGGTGCGCCTGGCGTCGATCACGCCGACCTGAAAAAGGTCGTGAGTCGGCTCCGGGCAGGCGTCCCTTGGCGAGATCGGATGACCGCGCGTTTCATACCTCGTTCGGTGTGGAGCCGAGTGTTCCGCAGAATGGACTAACCGATGGGGTGTTGCCCGAACAACCCGCGTTCGATGGTCCCATTCTGATGACGACTTGCGAACGTATGCCGGGACGGTTTTGAGCGGAGGGTAGCATCGGAGCCAGTGTTCTATCGTTTCCTGGAGGTTTTTATGCGTCGCAGTCTTAAGTTCACCAGTATCGGAGCGTCGGTACTCTTACTCGCGCTGGCAGGGTGCAGTTCATCCGGTGGCGGGGCAACAGACAGTGCGAGCGGTGGTTCGGCTGGAACAGGAACGGGCGCAGATTGCAAGATCAGCCAGCCCGTGAATGTGGCAGCAGTCTTCAGTCTTACCGGTGCGGCCGGGCAGTACGGCACGGGTCAGAAGAACGCTATCGAGCTCGCCGTCGACAACCTCAACAAGGTGGGAGGCGTCACCTACAAGCTCAACGTGCAGGATGACAAGACTGATCCAAAGCAGGGTATTCAGTTGTTTGAGCAGTTTGTGGGCGACGACACGAGTGTGATCGTTGGTCCTACGCTGTCAAACACCGCCATGCAGACCGACCCCATCGCTCAGGAGGGGAAGATTCCTGTTCTGGGTGTTTCGAACACCGCTGAGGGCGTCACTGCGCTGGGGGACTATGTATACAGGGACTCGCTGACTGAAGGTGCCGTGATCCCGCAGACGATCAAGGCCGCGGTCAAAGCGCACAACCTGAAGAAGGTCGTCCTGATGTACAGCAACGACGACGCATTCACCACGTCCGGTTTTGACGCCATGAAGGCGGCCCTGGAGAAGGATGGTGTGAAGATTGTTGACACGAAAACCTTCAGCAAGGCAGACACAGACTTCCACACCGTTCTTGACGCGGTCAAGAATGACAAGCCAGACGCAATCGTGGTTTCCGCGTTGCTTGATGCTGCGGTCCCGCTCGTCACTCAGGCGCGCGAAATCGGCCTAGACGTGCCGATCGTTGGTGGCAACGGCTTCAACTCCCCCGCCTTCATCAAGGGCGCCGGGGATGCTGCCGAGGGTGTCATTGTCGGTGCTGCATGGAACTCTGCATCCGACAACGCGCAGAATCAGAAGTTCTTGAGCGATTACCAGGCGAAGTACAACGCGGGTCCGGATCAGTTTGCAGCTCAGTCTTACGCAGGCATGCAGATCATCGACAACGCGGTGCGCCTCGGATGTTCGGGTGAGCGCGAGGCGATCAAGAAGAACCTCGCTAAGGTGAAGAACCTTCCGACCGTGCTCGGAGACTTCAGCTTCGATGAGAACCGTGACGCTGTACAAGAGGCGCTGGTCCAGGTCGTCAAGGGTCAGAAGTTCACGATCCTCAAGTAACCGAACGCCCCAGGGCCATAGTGACCATGACCTGTCTGGTGCCGTACGATTTTGGTTGGTACGGCACTGGACAGCGTTGAGGAATTGACATGCAACAGCTCACGGACGGGATCTTTCTCGGTTCAATCTATGCCCTCTTCGCGGTCGGCTATACGCTAGTTTTCGGCGTGCTTGACCGCCTCAATCTGGCTCACGCCGCGGTGTTTTCTGCCGGTGCGCTGGTCGGGATCGATGTGGTTACCAGCACCGGCATTTCCGTCTGGCTTGCCGTTCCGATCGTCATGGTGGTCGGTGCAGTCCTTGGTCTCATTATTGAGCGCGTGGCTTTTCGACCGCTGGAGGGGCGCCCGGACGCGCATTTTGCCGGGCTCATCTCATCCATCGCCCTCGGTGCCGTGTTCATCGCGCTGCTCCAGGGGAGATACGGCCCCGATACGAGCAGGTTTCCCCCTGATGCGTTTCCGAAGACAAGGTTTCCTTTTCTTGGTGCGGAGGTTTCCCTCCTCCAGGTGCTCATCCTCGCCATCAGTATCGGCCTGATGGTCGTGCTCACCTGGCTGGTGGCGAAGTCCAAGCTGGGGCGAGGAATGCGGGCAATTGCCGAGAACGCACACGCTGCAGCCGTTCTCGGCATCAACGTCAACCGCGTGAGCGCTGTGACATTCGCGATTTCATCCGCTCTGGGCGCCGCGGCCGGTGTGTTGTTCACACTCAACGTGAACACAGCGCAGCTGGGTATCGGGCACGCAGTAGAGCTCAAGGGGCTCGCGGTGATCATCGTTGGGGGGCTCGGATCATTGCCCGGCGCCGTGATCGGTGGCATCGGACTCGGACTCGCAGAGGTCTTCGCGGTGAACTACGTCGGAACATCCTGGCGAGACATGGTCGCATTCGGGCTGCTGTTCCTCGTGCTCGTTGTGCGACCGCAGGGGCTTTTCGGGGCACGCAAGGCACGGGAGGTCTGAGGCGTGTATCAATCCGAAGCACTGATCACTTTCCTCGCTCTGAGCGCTATTCTCGCCTACAGCTTCTACGCCGTTCTACTTGCCGGTCAGCTCTCACTCGCGCAATTGGGCATTGCATCCCTCGCCGCTTTCACATCGACTCTCGTCGTGCCGGACGAACCCTTGTTCGGGGTGATCCCTCAGCTCGTCATCGGTATTGTTTTTGGAGTGGTCGTGGGCATGATCGTGGCCTTTGTGCTCGGTTTACCCTTGATCCGACTTCGCGGTGTGTTCTTGGCAATAGCCACTCTCGCTTTCGCAGAAATGGTGCGAATCTTCCTGATCAACCAGAGCTGGACCCATGGCGCACAGGGCATGTCGTTTCCGAAACTTGTCACCCCCGCCATCGCAGTCGTTTCGCTCGCAGTCGTCGCCTTTGCTTTCTGGCGGCTAGCAGGCTCACGCCTCGGGCGGGCGTTTGAAGCCATTCGAGAAGACGAACTTGCAGCGACGTCGATGGGTATCAACGTTGCCAGGTACCGAATGGCGTCATTCGTGATCGCCGGAGCCATTTCTGGCCTCTACGGTGTTCTGCTCGCCTACTTTTCGCGTTTCGCAGACCCCAACGAGTTCTCCTTCACCGCGGCAGTCGACGGGCTGGTCAGTGCCGTAGTCGGTGGTATCACCCTGTTCGTCGGTCCAATTCTCGGCGGCACCTTCATGACGGTTCTGCCCCCGCTTGAGCGCACACTTGGCATAGACGCGAGCTGGGTTCCTCCTCTGATCTCCGCTGTGTTGCTCCTAGCCGTGATCCTGTTTCTCCCAGGTGGCCTGGCTGGTCTTATCCCGAGGCGCAAGTCACGCAGCGTGCTGGTGTCCGACCCTGCTGCGTTGCCGACCCTTCAACCCCTTCCGCCGCGCGGCACTTCCCTCGTGAAAGTTCGCGACTTCGGCAAGTCGTATGGCGGGGTTCGCGCGGTCGACTCGGTGAATCTCGACGTGGCCGCCGGTGAGGTGCTCGGTCTCATCGGACCGAACGGCGCGGGTAAAACGACCCTTGTCAACATGGTCACCGGGCTTACCGCCTCCAGTTCCGGCACTGGCACGGTCATGGATGTCGCGCTGGGATCCCACACGAAGGCGCATCGCTTGGCGCTTGCTGGGGTTGCGCGCACCTTCCAACAGATCAAACTCTTCCCTCGCCTTTCCGTCCTCGACAACGTATTGGTTGGCGCCTACCGCGTGTCACAAGACACTGTGTGGCGCAGGCTCATCTTTCTTCCCTCTGCGCGCAGAGACGAGCGGCAGTCGGTAGCGATGGCTTCGGCGCAATTGGACCGAGTGGGCCTAGCGGCAAAGGCGGGAGACGAGGCACGCAACCTTTCATACGGCGACCAGCGACGGCTGGAGATTGCTCGTGCTCTCGCGTCCCATCCCAGTCTCTTGGTTCTTGATGAGCCCGCAGCCGGCATGAACAGGGTCGAGGCGGAACGATTGTCCGTGCTGATCCGGTCGCTTGCCGCCGACGGCATTGGCATCCTGGTCATCGAGCACAATGTACGCATGATGCTTGAAACCTGCGACCGCATTATGGTTCTGAACTTCGGCGAGGTGATTGCGCAGGGGGCACCCTCTGAGATTGCGCGTGACCCCGCAGTGCTTGAGGCCTATCTCGGTGCGGCCACGGAGGCCAAAGGTGCAGCCGCAGCCGAGCGCGCAATTGAAGATCTCTCGGAATCCGCGCAGGAGGCCGAGCTTGCGCACGACACTCCGGAAGCTGAGCAATGAGCGAACCACTTCTGCAGATCGAGGATCTTCAAGTCAACTACGGACGCGTTGACGCCGTGAGAGGCGTGTCATGTGAAGTACCAGCCGGGGCACTCGTGACTCTGGTGGGAGCAAACGGTGCAGGCAAGACTTCAATCTTGAATGCAATTTCGGGAATGCTTCGTCCCCGTCGGGGCACTATTCGGTTCAAGGGTGAGGACGTCACACGGTGGCCTGCCCACCGCATGGTAGCCGCGGGGCTCGTGCAGGTGCCAGAGGGTCGCGAAATACTCGGGAGCTTGACCGTTGCAGAAAATCTCAGCCTCGGAGGCTGGCATCGCGGCCGAGAGCTGGCGAAGAATATCGCGGCTGTGTACGAACGGTTTCCGGTGCTTGCAGAGCGGCGCAAGCTCGCGGCCGGCTCGCTCTCCGGCGGCGAGCAGCAGATGCTCGCGATCGCGCGCGCCCTGATCGCCGAGCCGGAGCTTCTCCTGCTGGATGAGCCATCGATGGGGCTGGCCCCGAAGATCGTCGACGACGTGTTCGCCGTCATAGAGCAGATTCGGGCAACCGGAACGACTGTCGTACTCGTCGAACAGAATGCCCGGCGCGCGCTCGCCGTGGCGGACTTCGGCTACGTCCTGGAGATCGGTGAAATCACCCACTCCGGCATCGCCTCTGATTTGCTCGCAGACGAACGGGTAATCGAGGCGTACCTCGGCAT
>JBDTIM010000050.1:0-28058 GCA_039936355.1 Lacisediminihabitans sp.
AAGTCACACGACTCTGTTACTCTCGTGTACTCCGCCAAGGACGAGGAACACAACCAGGCCGTGGTACTCGCGGAGTATGTGGGTTAGAGCGGCACAACCGTGAGGAGCGGCGATGACCTTCCAGGCATACTGGGACTCGATCATGGCGAAGACGGGCAAAGGTCCCGATGACTTCATCGCCATGGCCAGGCAGAAAGGCCTCCTCGTCGAGGGCATGAAGGCGACTCCGATCCTCGCGTGGTTGAAGGAGGACTTCGGGCTGGGCTCCGGCCACGCCATGGCGATCTTTGGCGCGCTGAAGGACACGGTGCAGCCACGCTCGACCAACGAAGAGCGCATCGCCCTGCGGTTTGCTGGTGGGAAGTCCGTGTGGCAGAACCCCTGGGACAAACTGCTGGCGCGCATCCGAGAATTCGGCCCGGATGTGTCGGTCGAGTCCACCGACACCTACCTCAGTCTGCTGCGCGGCAGGAGGAAGTTCGCCGTCGTCTACACTGTGACCGCACGCATGGATGTCGGCATCAAACTCACAGGCGTCGAACCTACCGTGCGCCTTACACCGGCCGGCACGTGGAACACCATGGTCACCCACCGCGTGCGGATTTCGGATGCCTCGGAACTGGATGCAGAACTCCTCGCCTGGCTCCGCCAGGCCTACGACCTGGCCGCGTGAACGCCACAGTTCCAGGCCGTTGATTAAGCGTGTGTGGGCGTGATCCTCGGCGAGTTGACATCTGCGCGCGCGGCCTGGTTGCCCTGCACCCAGAGGTAGTGATCGCGAAGCGCCCGGCGCACCCCGGAACGGATCGTCATCCACAGCACAAGCACTCCAAGGGCGAACCCGACGAACCACAACAGGAACGGGATGAGGAGGGCGAGCGTGAGTGAAAAGTTGGAATCCATGGAGTCAGGCTATGCGGAGGCGACCACCCGCGACACGTCCCAGTTCACGTGCCTCGCCCGGCTAGAGAGAATATGTGGTCTATGTGAGCGCGGTGACGGCGTGGGAAATCGAGATCAAGAAGCGATCGGGAAAGCTGCGCTTCGCCCATGACGTCGCAGAAGTCGCATCCCAATTCGGCTTCGAGCATCTGTCGATCACGATGCAACACGTGGCGTCTGCTGGATTGCTCGACTGGGACCACCAGGATCCGTTCGATCGGATGCTCGTCGCCCAAGCTCGCGACAATGCGATGACGCTGCTCTCGGCAGACAAAGCGATGAAGTCAGCCCCTGGCGTTAGGGTCTTATGAACCCATGACTACCAACACGCAAGAAACCCCTCGCGCCTCGGGCAACACTGCCCTCGACGCCCTGCACCGAGTGTTCGGCTACGACGCGTTCCGCGGCAATCAAGCGGAAATTATCAACCACGTCATTGGCGGCGGTGACGCGCTCGTCCTCATGCCCACCGGTGGAGGCAAGTCGCTCTGCTACCAGATCCCCGCGCTCGTGCGCGAAGGCACTGGGGTGGTCATTTCTCCGCTCATCGCCCTCATGCAAGACCAGGTGGATGCCCTCACCGCGGTCGGTGTGCGTGCCGGCTTTCTTAACTCGACCCAGGATGTCGCTCAGCGTCGGGAGGTGGAACGCGCGTTTCTGGCTGGCGAGCTCGACCTGCTCTATCTCGCGCCGGAGCGCCTGAAAATTGAGTCGACATCCGCCCTGCTCGACCGCGGAAAGGTCTCACTGTTCGCGATCGACGAAGCGCACTGTGTCGCCCAGTGGGGCCACGACTTCCGGCCCGACTACCTGCAACTGTCGATGCTGCACGAGCGCTGGCCCGAGGTCCCACGTATAGCTCTCACCGCCACCGCCACCGAGCAGACCCACAAGGAGATTCAGAAGCGGCTCCAGCTTGAGGCTGCGCGGCACTTCGTTGCCAGCTTCGACCGGCCGAACATCCAATACCGCATCGCGGCGAAGAACTCGCCTCAGCAGCAACTGCTTGATCTGTTGCGCAGCGAGCACGCCGGAGACGCGGGCATCGTCTACTGCCTGTCGCGGGCATCAGTCGAGAAGACCGCCGAGTTTCTGGTGCAGAACGGCATCCCGGCGCTGCCGTACCACGCGGGGCTCGACGCGCGCGTCCGGGCGGCGAACCAGTCACGCTTCCTGCGCGAAGACGGCATGGTAATGGTCGCCACGATCGCGTTTGGCATGGGGATCGACAAGCCAGATGTGCGCTTTGTCGCCCACCTCGACCTGCCCAAATCCGTGGAAGGCTACTACCAAGAGACCGGCCGCGCCGGGCGTGACGGCCTGGCTGCTACCGCCTGGCTCGCCTATGGCCTGCAAGACGTGATGCAACAGCGGCGGATGATCGATCAGTCAGAGGGTGACGCCGAGCACCGCAGACGGTTGAGCGCGCACCTCGACGCAATGCTCGCCCTGTGCGAGACGGTCGCGTGCCGCCGTGTACAACTCCTCGCGTACTTCGGTGAAACATCCACCCCTTGCGGCAACTGCGACACCTGTCTCGCACCGCCGCAGGCATGGGACGGCACGGTGCCGGCGCAGAAGTTGCTCTCCACGATTGTGCGGCTGCAGCGCGAGCGCAATCAGAAGTTCGGTGCGGGGCAAATCATCGACATCCTGCTCGGCAAAGAAACCACCAGGGTCTTGCAAAACGACCACGAAACGCTCAGCACTTTTGGAATCGGCACCGAGCTGAACGAGGCCGAGTGGCGCGGAGTGGTGCGACAACTGCTCGCGCAGGGACTGCTCGGGGTAAACAGCGACGGCTTCGGCACACTTGTACTGACGGATGCGAGCGCCTCCGTTCTCGGCGGTGACCGACACGTCATGCTCCGCCGCGAGCCCGCCCGGGTCTCAACCAAGTCGCGAGGATCGAAGGCGAACCGCACGGGGCTCGCCGATCTCACCCCCGCAGCAGCCGCCACCTTCGAGGCGCTGCGGGCCTGGCGCGCTGCGGAATCAAAGGAGCAGGGCGTTCCCGCCTATGTGATCTTCCACGACGCGACGCTGCGCGAGATCGCCACAAGCGGCCCATCTACGCTCGAACAACTCGGCACGATCACGGGCATCGGCGAGAACAAGTTGGCGAAATATGGGGAGCAGTTGCTTACGGTCCTCGCGTCCGCGGTGAACCTGGTTTAACCGGGTTCCGCGCGCGCGGCAGCGCTTTGTCTCCGCGGTTGACGTTCACCCCTGCGCCGTATGACAACCGGAAATCGCACGCAAAGCGACGACTATGCGGAGGTCGACGTGACCGATTGTCGGGCGCTCATAGAGGCGAGCGCCTGCCGGAGCAGTGTGCTCGAGGTGTCGATCGTGTACGGGAAGTAAACAACCTCGACACCGACCGCCGCAAACTCGCGTTCCAACTCGATGCCCTTCCTAGTGCCACGCCAGTCGTCGCCCTTGAAGAAGATGTCGAACTTCAACTCGCGCCACGTGTCGAGCTTGTTCGGCAGAGTCTCGGCGAACGCCCGGTCGACGCACCCGATGCTGTCCACGATCTCGAGCCGCTCCGCGAGGGGAATCACGGGCCTCACACCCTTCGACCGTTCGAGCATTTCGTCGGAGACTACCCCGGCAATGAGAAAGTCGCACTCAGCCTTCGCGCGTTTGAGGATATTCAGGTGCCCAACATGAAACAGGTCAAAGGCACCTGCGGCGTAGCCGATTCGTGAATCCACGAGTTTCATACCTTCCGGGTCGGGATGAAGGTAGCGAGAGCGCCGGGTTGCGCTGGTGGATGTACTTTACCCCAACAACCGACCTTTTGTCACCCATTAGGGGGACAAAGCTGTCGACTTGTGCCACTCGCTTTGTTACGCTGCTCAGGTACCAAACCCAAGCGGAGACGGCTGCCCGATTGCTGCCCCCTCGTATTCGCATTGGATTTTCCCATGGTTCGCAGCCCGAAACACCAGGCAGTGTCGACGTCTCACCCTAAAAAGTGGCGTACACCACTCAGCGTCGGTGTCATTCTCGCGGTCTGTTCAACCCTCGTCGTTTCGGCATACGTCACCTCCGCCGCCGCAGGCGAATCTGGCTGGTCTGTAGACCACCCCATCGCCTCAGACACTCTCAACCGGGCAGTGGCCGCAGGCTGGGGTTCTGCACAGCTCGGCGGCGCATACAGCTATTCGCAAACGCAACAATTCAGTGCTGACGGGAGCGAAGGAGTCGCGACACTGGCGCGACCCGGCAGTTCTGCTACCGCCTCGCTCACATCCGTTTCGACTCTCGATGCCGTGGCCAACATCTCAATCGCCGTCCCGAAACTACCGATGGGCGGCAACGGCATCTACACGGGTTTGCAGTTGCGGCGGGCCGCCGGCAACTACTATCAGGCCCAGCTGCGCACGGCCGCAACCGGCCGCGTGATGCTGTCGCTGCTGCGGGTGAACGGGTCGACCGCGAACCAGACTGTGCTGCGCCAGGAGCTGCCGGTGATCACCGCGGTCACGGCCGGACAGAAGTTCACTCTCGAATTCCAGGTGACCGGTCAGTCCCCAGTCGAGTTGCGCGCACGGGCCTGGCTAAACGGGAACACCAAACCCGGATGGCAATCGGCCGCACATGACTCCAGCGACAGCAGGCTTCGTCAGGCAGGCGGCCTCGGAGTCTGGACCTATCTCTCCCGGGGAAGCACAGCGCGTGTCGCGGCCTACGACGAACTGAAGGCCTTCTCACTGGTGCGGGCTCGGGCCTCCGCCTCAGAACCTGTACCAACACCTGGTGAGAGCCCGACTCCCGCTCCCGGGCAGGGCGTACCGTCGCCGGCCGCACCCGAACTGCCCGTGGGAGCGGGAGCCGCCGACGCTGGAGCGATCGTCGACTCGACTGCTGCACGTGGCCCCGTGGGTGCCGCGGAAATCGGGTCTGCCAGTTACGGCATCCCTACCGGAGCCGTGTTCGTTGCCTCTGACGGACCGAAAGACGGCCGGGGAACACTTGCGTCGCCGTTCAGCTCAATCCAGGACGCGATCGATGCTGCGGTTTCGCCGTCCACGATCGTGATCCGTGGGGGGAGTTACGACGAGTCCGTCGTCATTCCGCAGGGAAAGGCGCTCGCCCTGCAGCCATACCCGAAAGAAGCCGTGTGGCTGGACGGAAGCAGGGCGGTATCGCCCTGGACGAGTGCGGCGGCAAGCGGAACCGCATGGTCGACGCCGTGGTCCGTGGCGTTCGACTCGAGTCCGACGTACACTCGCGGCGCTCCCGACGGTACCGACCTTGGCTGGTCATTCGTAAATCCGAAGCACCCGCTGGCAGCTCACCCCGATCAGGTCTGGCTGGATGGGGCCGCACTCACGCAGGTCGGATCCGCGGCGCAGCTTGTCGCCGGAAGCTTCTTCGTCGACCCAGACAGCCGCAGGCTCATCCTCGGCTCCGACCCACACGGGCATGAGGTGCGCGCGAGCGACTCGGTCAAGGCTGTAACGGTGTTGGGTGCGGGCAGCGCCATCAAAGGAATCGGCATCCGTCGTTTCGCCCCTTCCGTGCCGGACATGGGCGCGGTCGTAGTGCTGGCCAAAAACGTGACCCTCGAAAACCTGTCGATCACCGACAACGCCACAACCGGGCTCTCGGTGGATGCGTCAGGGGCCACCCTAAAAGGGCTAACGGTCGCCAGGAACGGCATGCTGGGCATCCACGCAGACTTCGCGGACGGACTCACTGCCTCGAACCTTCTGGTGGCAGACAACAACACTGAGCAATTCAACCGGGCGCCGGTCGCTGGAGGCATGAAGATGACCCGATCACGTCACGTCTCGGTCTCCTCGAGCGCTTTCTTGCGCAACGCAGGCAACGCGCTCTGGTTTGACGAGTCGGTCTACGACGGTACCGCGATCTCGAACGACATCGTGGGCAACAGCGGTAACGCGCTCGTGGTCGAACTTTCATCTCTCTTTACTTTGGCGAACAACATTGTGGCCAATAACGGCATCGCCGGGATTCTGATTGGCGACTCGAACCAGACCACAATTTGGAACAACACCGTGACCGGCAACAATCGGGATATCAACATCGTGCAGGGCGACAGACGAGCGAGCAACCTCTCGGTACCCGGCCACGATCCACGCCAAACGCTCCCGGATCCGACCGTCACTTGGATCACCGGGCAGGTGACAATCAAGAACAACATCCTCGCGAATAGCACGGGCAACTGCGTACTCTGCGTCGAGGACTACAGCCATCAGCGCTCCGCCCATCAGATGGGAATCGAATCGAGCGGCAACGTATTTCAGCGCGCCAGCACAGCGAAGCCTTCCTGGATAGTGGTCTGGTCCCGCGGGGAGGGGAACCCCGCCGTCTACACGGACCTCAGTGACTACGTCGCCGCAACCGGCCAGGATCGCCAGAGTCTGTCGATCGACTCGGGCCAGGCGCTGACCGGGATTGCAACGCCTCTTGCGGCGGTGACAACCGCAACTTCCCGGCTAGCCCAGCCACTGCCCGCATCGATCGCCGCAATGCTCGGCAAGCCTGCGGGAAGCCGTGCGCTTGGCGCGTGGCCACGCTGAACCTCGCCACACGAGAACTGAGCAGGCAACTAGACCGCCCCACGGGAACGACGGCCCGGGATCATCCGAATTATGCGAAGCACTACGGACGCATCCCGCCTGATAGGAGGAAGGATCGCTGCAGCAAGCGCGTAAACAACGCCTACCGCGACGATTGCCCCGCCCAGCTGGAGCCACGCGCCGCCACCGCGAAGCCACAACGCGACCGCCCCCGCCGCGCCGGAGGCGATCACGACGAGCGCCAAAATCCGCCCTGCGCCCGCGTACAACCGACGCAACGGGAGTTCGGTGTGTCGCGAAAGCCACCAGAATGAAATAGGCCAGGACAGGGCCGGTGCCAGAGCGTACCCGGCGGCGACCCCAACGACGCCCCAGTACGAGCCGGCGACGATGCAGACAACCTTGATAGCGGAACTCAGCAGCGTGTAGCGGAGAAGCTGCGAAGTCAGCGCCCGCGAAACGTAGACCCAGTAGCCGACAAAGGCCAGGGTTTGAAAGATTCCTGCGGCCGCGAGCAAGGCGAGTAGCGGTGCGACCGAAACCCACCTGTGCCCGAGGAAAATCTCGGTGATTGGCTCGGCCGCACCGACCGCGAGCGCGAGCCCTGCAACAAGCGTGTATCCAAGCACCAGTTGGCCCTGAACGATGTAGCCGCCGAAGCGCCTAATATCGCCGCCGATTCGTGAAAGCACGGGCAGCGCCACCGTGGTGAGCGGTATCCGCACTTGGTTGAGCGGTGTCATCAGCAATTGGAAAGCCCTCGAATAGAAGCCGAGAGACACCGCACCGAATCGCACGCCGATGACTACTGAGTCCACGTTATTGCTGATGTACCCGACGAGCTGGGTGGCCATGAGATTGCTGCCAAATCGCAGCAGGGGGCCAAGATTGGTGTGACGACGCGGCAGTCGTGGCAGCCATCCCGCAGATACCGCGACGACAATGAGCAACACGCTGGCCTGGGTCAGTTGTTGCACCACGAGGGCCCAGTACCCCCAGCCGAGGAGCCCAGCAGCGATCGCAAATATGAGTGCGAGGGTGGGGGCCAGGATGTCGGCGAGGGCGAGCCTCGTGAATTTGAGCCGCCGGACCAGATCGGCTCGGTACTGTGTAGCGAGGCCGTTGATCAGGAAGGTCAGGCAGAGCGCATGTGCGATGGAGATTAGCTCGGCCTGCTGGTACACGAGCTCGAGGATGCCCGCGCCGAAGTACACGATCACGGCAAGGCCGACGCCGATCCCGGAATTGATCCAGAATAGGTTGTCTCGCTGCGGCACAGAAAGTTCGGGGGCCTGGATCGCCGCGGACGACAGCCCGAAGTCTCGGAGCAGTTCGCCCACGCCGATGATCGCGACCACCATGGCGATGAGACCGTAGTCGTGCGGCGTGAGCAGCCGCGCGAGTACGACGACGGAAGCCACCTGCACAATCATCCGACCGCCCTGAGCGCCCAGAGTAATGGCCGCACCACGCGCCGCCCGCGCGCCGAGCCCGGGCTCTAGGCCGATTTCCGGGGCTTTGCCGGGGTCGGGCGTGGCACCGATGTCGGCACCCAGTCCAGTAGCCAACCCGTCTGGTGGGCCAGCCGGGTCACTCATCCAAGCCCCGCAGTGCTCGACGTCGACGATAGCTGCCTTTGGCCGTGCGCCAGTTGGCGCGCAGTCGGGGCAGCGCGAGGGCCAGGAGCCCGAACCCACGGTAGCGCGGGACGGCTCCTCCGGCGAGAACCGTGCCGAATAGGCGCCCTAGGAGGGTGCTCCTACGCTCTCGGTGGAGCGGTTGGACCGCCGCGAGCGCGGTGATCTCGATAGGAGTCGCCTCGATCACACCGGCCGCAACCGCCCGCCGCACCACATCGAGACCGCGCGCGGTGCGGGCAATGAGAGCACTCACGCCCGATTCCTCACTGAAGTCCGGGTAGCCACGGTCGTCAGCGCGCCAGAGGTCTGCGGCCGTGATATCCGCGCTCTCGCCCACCCCGTCCGCACACAGTTTGCAGCGCCACTGGACCGCCGGTCCTAGGGTGTTCCCCCAGGATTCGTCGTAGCTGGCTGAGACTGTGCTGTCGTCGTCGCGGGTAACGGTGAACCTGCCCGGCCAGCCGTGGCCGCGGTACCAGAGATTCCTGATCCTCTCCGCGGCAGAGACTCCGAGACTTTCGGTGAGCGCATCCGTTGCGCGCTGGCTTGGGGTCCCAGCGCAGTAAAACGAGAGCAGGAGCGGTGCCTTATCGCTCTGGGCGTGCAGAGCGCGAAGCGCAGAAACTTCGCACGGCTTACCGACGAAGGCAGTGTCAGGAAGCAGTGCACCCGATTGTGCCGCGTTGGAGACGGGGGCGTAGCGCGACCCGGCGGACGAAAGCGTATCTTCCTTTGTCGTGAGCTGCACCGAGATGCTCCGCCGCGGCTCTGCAGGATCCCCTGCTGCCCCAACAACCCTGGCGGCCTCGCCAGTGTCTACCAGCCAGGAGGTGAGGGCCGTGAGCACGCCTCCGCTGCTTCCCTCGAAGCGGATGCGGTCATCCGTCGACCACGCCTCGAAAACCTGGATGATCGGGCCCATGGTGGGGTGCCTGGTGGTGCCTGGAGGGTTTTGCGCCGACACCTGAACGCCTGGACAGCAGGCTTCGAAGGTGGCGACGACGTCTCCACCTGCTGCCATTTCGTTAGCTGCCGCGGGAGACACCCGTACCGGACGGCTGTACCCCTGCGCATCCAGGCGCATCTCGATGCCTGAGTCTAGAAGTGCGCACGCGCCGCATCCAGAACAGTTGCCGGACCGCACGACGCGTTCGATCGCCTCGTCGATGGCGCGCCGGCCCCTCATACCAGTGCTCGCAATGCATCTTCCGCTGGCTCTAGTGCGCGGTGCGCCCTGTCGACGACGGCGGGCACGTCCGCGCGGAGGTCAGCATCGAGTTGGGCGAAGACCTGTCTCACGGCATCACCATCACCTCGCAAATCTACGGTGCGCTGCCAGCCAAGATCGCGCAACAAAGGGTCGAACTTTCTGGAGTAGGCCAGCGGGATAGCCGGCGTACCCACCGAGAGCGCGTTAAGGCAGGCGTGCATTCGGGATGCCACGACAAGATTTGCGGATGCCACGGCCGCGCGCACCTCGTCGAGGTCCCCCGGCAACACGATTTCAACGTCCGGTGCCGTTGAGGCGGCGAATTCGCGGATTGCGGGAACGTCGTTGTCCGCACTGTCCGAATCAAGCACGTGGGCGAGCAGGGACACCCGCCTCCCGGATGCGGTGAGCTCGCGGTAGACGCCGGAAACGACGCGGCGGTAGTTCTCATAATCCACGTGGGGGTTGGCATTCCAGAGCAGGCCGGAGATGTTCAGCAGGACGTCACGGGAACCTTCCACCCGGGGTATTGGCAGCGCGAACACAACGTCCGTGGCGAGCACATCGGCGGGATGCCCGAGTCCGGCCGCGTAACGAGCGCTCTCGGTGTCCCGGGCCATAGTGATGGTCGCCCGTCGCAGCGACCGCCTCGCGAGGAACCGGCCCCGACTGGTCGCGAACGGCCCGATTGTTTGCGGACCAAGCACCACGGGCACTCCAGCCTGAACCGCGAGTTCGGCGACCGCTGTCATCACGGCCAATCGGTGCATCCCGTAGAGGTCGGCGAAGCTGTCACCGGAGCGAGTGTCGATCACGAGGTCGAAGTCGGCGAGCCAACGTTGCATTCCCAGCCGACCGGTCACCCTTTCCTTCGCGAGCGAGCGGATGCGACCAAAGGGCAGTTCCCGCGCGCGGTGACCGTAATTTTGGAAGACAACCTCCGCATCCGGCCATACCCGTAGCGCGAGGGCAGCGGTTCCGCGCCCGAGTGCGCGCACACCCAGATTGGGCGACGCGTCGTCGGCCCAGAGAACCAGAATCCGCATCCTGTCCCGATTAAAGCACCGACGGCCTCTAGAGGCGAGGTCTCTTCACGGTGTCAATGCATCGTCGGGGCGCGAGAACGCAGAACACTCAGCGGGAAAACCAGGCACCACGCATGACGGTGCCGTTGTCGAGAGCTCGACCTAGAGAGCACCCGCTTAGCCCGAGCGCATCGTATTCGTCGAGAACGCGCCTGGTCAGTCTGCCCCGATCGAACTCGGGCGATGGTCCGTCGTCGACCCCGTCGGCGGGCCCGGCGTGCCCGTCATGCCCCAGCAGGATCGCGCCCGGAACAGCACCCCGGAGCGCCTGCTGCACCCGCTCATCGTCGGTGACGTGTCGGGAGTCCCACATGGTCGGCCCCCAGAGCACCGATTGCACTCCGGCATGGCGGATAGCCAGCCAGGTAGAGAAGGACTGCCTCCCATACGGTGGCCGCACCCAGCGCACCCGTTGCCCAGTGAGATCCTCGAGTTCTGCCTTCGCTGCGGAGGTGCGGGCGACCACTTCGGAGAAGCGGAAGTCGGTGAGCGGTTTGTGGTCCTCGCCGTGCAGGGCGATCTCATGCCCGGCAGCGACGACGTCGGCCAGGAGGGAGGTATATAGCCTCGCTCTGGTCAACAGGACGAAGAAGGTGGCTGATGCACCACGGTCGGCCAGAGCGTCGAGTACGCGTTCCGTGCCGCCAGGCTCCGGCCCGTCGTCGTAGCTCAAGACAATCTCCCGGCGCTCGGTCTGCACAGCAAGAACGGAACCGATCAGACGGGAATGGCCACGAATAAATCGCTTCACAGCTGTTGTGGCTTTAGTCATCTCGCGCATATTCCTGGAATCTGATCCCGACCCCCGCAGCGATCATGCCGATTCCCCTGTTGACCGTTCTCAGCCCGCGAGCCTGGTGCCGGAGCGAACGAGTTACTAGTCCCGCGGCACACCGAAGGGAGCCTCCGACCACACGGCCACAGCCCGCTGCGAGCGCTGCACTGTGCGCGAGAAATCGGGCACGGCCGGAGGACGCAAGCTGAATGTCGATGGTGCTTGTCGTGTTACCGGCGCTGCGCGAACGCCCGATCACCCAGCCCCGGGTGCTGCGCGACAGCGGTACGAAATCGATCGCTTTCGACTCCTCACACCAGACGATGCTGCCGCCTCGCTGGATGAGCTGCTTGCTGAACAGAGTGTCTTCACCTCCGCTGAGACCGTACCGATCATCGAAACTCAGCCCCAGCGCGTCGACCTGTCGTAAATCGAGCAGCAGGTTACCTGCCGCTGCCACCCGCACCGGAGTTCCCGTGACGCGCGTTGGGCGCCAGAAGAAGTCTCCAGCGATGATCCATGGATCTGGCTCCTGCTCGAACTGCGAGATCACCTTTCCCATGACGGCCGCCGCCTGTGTCTGCCGCCAGGTCTCCAGAAGTGGTCTGAGCCAGTTATCCATGGGTGCCTCGTCGTCGTCAATGAAGACGAGGAGCCCCGGTCTTCTCGCCTCTAGCAGGCCGCGGTTGCGCGCCGCAGCGATGCCAGGGGTCGGCTCGATAACATAGCGCACCAGTGGGGAGTCGCACTTCCGAACGGTTTCCTCCGCGCTACCCGCTGGGTCGTTGTCGACGATGAGCACGCTCGCGTCGATGCGTGGATCCCGGTTGCACTCCTCGGCCTGGGCCGTAATGATCGGTAAAGCGCGGGAGAGCTCCTCAGGTCGCCTATAGCTCAGCACAACAACGGTCACGTTGAGCAGTGCGGCCGCGCTCATTGTGCCCTGATCGCGGAGAGTGCGCGCCGGTATGCTGCGACGTGTTCCAGACCTGCACTGTTCCATTCGCGCGCGCTGAGGTCGGGAGGCAGCGGCGCCGGAGAGGTGCGAATGGCGTCGAGCGTTTCCACGATTTTCGCACCGGTCAGCTCCCCGGAGAATAGGTACACCCAGCCGGGTCCCACCTCCTCGGCCAGACGGTGGTTCACCGCATTGTCCGGCACCAAAACTGGTCTGTTCAGGGAGAGCCCCGCGATCGTGCCCCCGGAGTTGTGCATGAATCTATACGGCAGCACCACCAACTGGGACGACGTGACTATTTCCACCAGGGTGGCATCAGAGAGGTAGTCGAGTGTGAGTTCAACCCGGTCGTCACGGTCGGCGTAATCACGCACGGTTTGTGCAAGTTCAGAGTTCGATGGGTTGCCACCCAGTCGCAGCGAAAGGCCGCCGCGAAGCTCCTTCGTCTCAGCGAACGCGCCCAGTAGCCGCTCCACGCCTTTATAGTGGCGGATGAGGCCGACGAATCCAAGTTGCCCGGCAACGACCGGGCGTGCCGTGTAGTTGGCGAACCAGTCGCGATAGTGGCCGTGCGGAATCGTCACGACGAGTTCATCGGCGTGCACCTCGGTCGTCTCGTTTAACCGAATTCGCATGGCCGTTTGGCGATCGACAATGTCGAGCAGCAGCGACCCAGCTGTGGTGAGCCCCTCTGGACGATCCACGTTATGCAGTGTGCGCACGATCGGCCGCTTCGTCATCCTTAGTCGCAGCAGAATCATGGCGTAGAGCGCCTGTCTAACCGCACGTCTGAGTGGGGTTCGGCCACCGACGAGAATCTCGGGCCAATGGGTGTGATAAAGGTTGTAGCGGCCGAACAGTGCGGTGCGCCAGGTGAAATTGAGCACCGTAACACCTGGGACTGCGCGAATGCTGTCGCCCAGCATTACCAGATACGGATTGGTCGTCGGTCGCGAAGCCGGGAAAGATTGCAGCACGACGAGCCGCTCGGAATCTGCAGAGCGCCCTTTCCTAAACGACATCACTCTTGATGTACCGAATTTTTCCGCCATCGTGGGCGATCTGCTCCACAATCTCGAGGCTTACCGGTACCCGATGATCCATGAGGTTCCTGAAGCGATCGACTGCCAGATCGATCTCTTCCTTGGCGTTGGCGCCGTCACCCGGAACGCATCGGATGACAATGGAGTAATCCGACTGTTGGTGAATTTGAAACTGGCGAACCGCCTCAGGTGTGATGCTGAAAGCCATCGTCAGCGCTTCGCCGGCGACGCTCTGGCCGTCGGGAAGTCTCATGGCATCCGACACTCTGCCGCTGACCGGCCGGATTCGCGGCAGGGTCACCCCACAGGAACACAGCCCGTCGATTGGCGTCGTGACGTCCCCAATCCGATATCTGATGATGGGGAAGACGCGATTGGTCAGGTCCGTTACGACGGTCTGACCGAGTTCGCCGGCAATCACCTGGCGACCTGCGTCATTGACTACCTCGACTTTGCGAACATCTGCGAAGGTGTGCAGACCATCATGGGCTGCGCACTCTCCCGCCATCCAGGGCACCTCGGCCGAACGATAGGTGTCGTATACGGGAGAGTGGAAGGCTTCTTCGATTGTCAAGCGCAGCGCCGGGGTGAGCGGCGCGGCGGTCACCCCGACCGCGCGTGGCGGCGGCACGTTGACGGCAAGGGAGCGGACCCTTCGGCTGACATCTGCCACCCCGCCGACATAACCCATCAGCAGCGCTGGCTTCACGGCCCGCCAAAGTTCCACGAACTCTGCCACGCTGGCATCGCTGATGTGGTGGGCGTCAAGTTGAAATCGTTTCGATGGCCACCATTGCAGGTTGTGCAACCTATCCTCATCCGCGCTTCGAACGTGTCTGACGATGATGGCGATGTCATCAGCGGGATGAATTCCCCACCAGTCCCACATCCGCCATTCGATCGCTCTGGTAGGAGTTCGCAGGTCGCGCAGCAGACGCAGCGGTTCTCCCGTGCTACCTCCCGTGACCGTCGCTTTGCTGTTGCGATCCGTCGCCTCGGACGAACGAAAGGCGGCTGGATCGTTGCGCACCTCCGATTTCTCAATAATCGGCAACTCGGAGAATGCGGCAGGGTCGTCGAGATCTGCCAATGTGAAGCCCGCGGCAGTGTAGCGATCCCGGTAAAACCGGGTGTGCTGCATGGCAAACCGCGCATGCCGGATGGCACGCTCAGCCTGCAGTCGCTCGAGGTCATCGGGATCCAGGAACTGGTCGCGCATGAGCTGGCGGAACATGGCGCCGCTTGAATGGAGCACCGTGGCATTCTTCACGTCGAAAATCGTCCGTTTGAGCGACACAGTGGCTCCTCGGGTTAGGCCCGCGGACCGCCGTTTTCGTAGCACTGACGACACGGGTGTGGCCCATAGACTACCCCTAGCGTGCAGCGGTGAAAAGGGATGGTGCGCATGCCGTTCAACACTAGAGACCTGGCGATCATCGTGGTGAACTACGGTTCATCGGAGCTCCTGATGGAAAACCTTGCTCCGCTCGCATTCTCTCTCCCACAAGCAATGGTCGTCGTGGTCGACAACTTCACCGACGATGCTGAACGTGAAAGGATCGTGGCCCTGTGCGGCGCGAAGGGCTGGCTCTGCGAGACGTCGCCCCTGAACCTCGGTTTTGGCTCAGGCATGAACCGCGGAGTCGCGACGGCGAGCGCCGCGGGAGCGACCTACTACCTCCTGCTTAACCCGGATGCCGCGCTCACCGCAGACAGCGCCGTCAACCTCCTCGAGGCAGTGCGCTCCGACCCCCGCAGCGCGGTCGCCCCGTCCGTGTTCCGTCCGGATGGCTCGCTCTGGTTCGGCGGAGCCGACCTGTACCTCGCGGATGGCAGGATCCGTTCTCGTGAAAGACGAGTCCATTCCACACGCACCGAGCCGTGGTTGAGCGGAGCGTGCATCATGATCTCGTCAGAGTTATGGGGGGCGGTTGGCGGGTTCAGCGAAGAGTACTTTCTCTACTGGGAAGACGTGGACCTCTCCCACCGCATCCTGCAGGCGGGTGGACGACTAGAAGTCTCCGCCACCGCCATTGCTGTGCACGCGGAGGGCGGTACGCAGGGCGTCAACGCACGGTTGTCTGGTACGCCCAAGTCGGCGCTGTACTACTACTACAACATCCGCAATCGACTCCTCTTCGCTTCCCGCAATTTGAGCCCGGAAGAGTTGCGCGCGTGGAAACGAGCAACGCTACCGATCGCGTGGGAAGTTCTTCTTGAGGGGGGCCGCAGGCAGCTCCTGCGCTCCCCCAAGCCGCTAATCGCGGCGGCGCGGGGGGTGCGCGACGGACTACGGATCGCGCACCGAGGCCAACGCGCGCGATCTGAAAGGAAGCAGTCATGACCATTTCCGGCCGGATGCGACTGGCCGTCGAGTACGCGAGGGGAACCCTCCGAGGGTTTCGGCGCGTCCGTCTCGGCGCCAAGGTCAAGCTGCGTGGCCCGGGCCGCTACGAGCTGCGACCGGGGAGTTGCATCCGCAAGGGAGCCAGAGTCTGGGTCGGGCCCGGCGCCACTCTCACGCTGGAGCACGGCAGCGCTATCGGAGCGGGCTCGGTCGTTAACGTGGAGTCCGGCCTCAGTATTGGCGAGGGCTCCCAGGTGTCATGGAATTCGCAGTTACTCGACACCGACTTCCACCGCATCACGGGAGCGGACGGGAGCGTCCGCGAACACACGAAGCCGATCCGGATCGGTAAACACGTGCTCATCGGCACCGGGGCGATGGTACTCAAAGGGGTTGAGCTCGGCGACGGAGTAGTCGTGGCCGCCGGTTCCGTGGTCACCAGATCGGTTGCGGAGGGCACAATTGTCGCGGGAAACCCCGCCGTCGCAATTGGGAAGAGTATTCACTGGGTGTGAGGGCAGCTCCCGTTTTATACTGGGCAACAACTGCAGAACCCGAGTGCCTAGTGCGTTAAGGCTGGAGTCCCGATGTCCGAGCCGAACGTCCCAGCGGCCTCTGGCGCGTCTGCACAGCGTGAGACCATTCTCTCCATTGTCCACCGACTGAAGCAGGCTCAGAAACCCGCAGCTCGCAGCGCTCCCGCATACTCGCGCTTCGTCAACCGGCGTATCGGCCGTTACTTGGCGGCCTGGGCGCACAGCGTTGGCCTCGGCCCGAACGCCGTCACGGCGATTAGTGCGATCTGGACTTTCGGTGGCATCGCGCTCCTGATGCTGTTTCCGCCATCCTGGGGGCTTGGTATCGTCGTGACGCTGTGCCTGCTCATCGGCTACGCATTCGACTCCGCAGACGGTCAGGTCTCTCGCCTGCAAGGAAGTTCCAGCCCAGCCGGAGAGTGGCTCGATCATATGGTCGATTCGGTCAAGGTGTCGACCATGCCGCTCGCGCTAGCCATCGGGTTCTACCGTTTCGATGTCAGTCCGCGCGGCTGGTTGCTGGTCCCCATAGCCTTCACCATCGTTTCGGCCGTGCTGTTCTTCTGCATGATCCTCACCGAGCAACTACGTCGTGCACACGGAACGGCGTCCCGCGCAACGGACGCCCCAGGGCGTCCGTCCTGGATACGCGCGGTGCTCGTCCTCCCGATGGACTACGGCATACTGTGCGTGTCGTTCGTGTTGCTCGGCGCACCAATTGCCTTCATGGTCGTGTACACGCTGCTGTTCGTCGCGACCACACTTTTCCTCTTGGGCGCAGTAGTGAAGTGGTTCCGAGAGCTGAGAGCGTGGCCGTTGCCGGGCCAAGGTGAGAACGGGAGTCCGCAATGAACGACAACAAAACGACACGAGGCCGGGTGAGCGCTGGCGGATCGAAAGAGGATCGTTCGGCCGCGGATGTTGCAGTACGGCGACGCACGATTGTGATTGTGACGGCTGTCATTGCGGCACTCGTCATTGCCGGGGCAACGTTCGCCGCAGTCGGAATCAGCAATGGTGCGTTCAACAACACTGCCAACCGACAGCCCGAGGGTGCGTCGACCGCCCCTGGATCGACATCCACGACTTCACATACCCCGTCTCCTGGTGAGACTCCCACTACCCAGCCAGGCGCTGAACAGTCTCCGCCCGCCACTATAGATCCGAGATTCGGTGCACCGATTGCTCAAACCGTGCCGAAGGATGCGACGGCGGATTTCGGCAACACAGTGTCGGCTCACATTACGAAAATCACCTCAACCACGGCAACGGGTACTCAGGCTGGTGAGGTAAGCGGACCAGCAGTGCGAGTGGCTCTGAGCATCACCAATGGGAGTGCTGCGGATATCTCCCTCGACGGGGTCACCGTCAACGCGTACTACGGTTCCGCGATGACACCGGCGTCACCGATCGCGACGCAGGACAACATCAGGTTCGGTGGCACCCTCGCTGCGTCGAAGACGGCGACGGGCAGCTACGAATTCAGCATTCCCAAAGATCAGCAGGCAAGTCTCATCATCACGGTGAGCAGGTCGGCTGGCTCGCCGATCGTGGTCTTCCAGGGCTAGTCGATGTGTGTCGGCTGGTCGGTCAGAGTGTCTACCACCGGCTCCGTCTTCAATCTCGACGCGGGACTCCCACCACCAGGTCGAGGCGGTGGACCATAGTGGTGCCGATGCGGGTGCGCGCGATTCAACACCATCCCGAGGACGCAGACATGGGAAGCGTCGAGTGTGCTCAGCGCGCTGGCGAGTTGGACCGCGTGTACCTTCGTGCTGTCGACGACAACGACCGCACCATCCAGCAGCGCTCCGAGAATCGCGGCGTCCGCCGCCACGGATGTGGGTGCCGCATCGACGACCAGGGCCGTGTACTTGATCCTTGCCGTCTTGACGAGCGCAGCCATCGCCGGCGAGGAGAGCAGGGCTCCCGACGCGGCCGTGACGCTGCCTGCGGCGAGAAAGTCGAGCCCGGGCCGAACGGATGACGTGAAGGCTGTGCCAAACTCTGCTCGCCCATCGAGCACCTCCGTGAGTCCGACAGTGCCGTCGACACCGAGCAAGTCAGCGAGGGCGGGCCGTCTCAGGTTCCCATCAACCAGAAGTACGGAGCCTCCGCGCTCACTCAGGGCAATCGCCAGACCAAGTGCCGTGACCGACTTGCCTTCGCCGGGGAGCGCGGATGTAACCAGGATTGCGTGCTTGCCGCCCTTCGTTCCACCCGTCATCAGACTCGCACCAAGCTGGCGGTAACTTTCCGCACTGCCAGGGACCGCACCGCTCCAGAGTGTGCTGCCAACCACGACGCCGCGCGCGGGCCACCGTGCATCAACGCGGGCGCTGACCCTGCGTTTTTCGACGGTCGCGAGAAGTGGTGCGTCAGTGACTGCGGCCACCGCGGCAGCCGAGACGACTCGCGTGTCGTACTGCTGACGCAACACGACGATGAGGATGGCCGCGACGAGACCGATCACCAGCCCAGCCAGCACATTGCGCGAGGTGTCCGGCGATGAGATGGAAGTAGGCACGGTGGCCGGTCCCACCACGGATGCGGTAAGCGGCTTGCTCTTGCCCGTCGCGGCGGGAGCGAGCTGCTCAGCATTCGCGATGAGGCTGCCCGCCACGGCGTTGGCGACGTCTGCTGCGAGGGAGGGTTTTCCGCTTGCAGCCGTGATATCGAGAACGACGGTGCCCTGTGGCGTTGTGGCGTCAATCGTGCCTGCGAGCGCGCGTGGCGTCGTGTTGAGGTCGAGCGAGGCGATCACCGGAGTCAGCACGGCCGGGGACTTCGCGAGTTCGGCGAACGACAGCATCTGCGCTTGGGCGTAGTCGGATCCCTGGTTCAGATCCGTTGCGCTGGTACTAAACCCGGAGGAGAAGTACACCGTTGCCGTCGCGCTATAGAGCGGAGTCGCCACGAGGGAAAGGACGAGGCCGGCAAGGGTACCGATGACGATTGCGCAGACTGCGTAGATCCAGGAACGGCGCACCGCAGCCAGGTAGGGGTTGGGATTCATTGTGCATCACTCTCTTAACTCAATCGGGTTGGGGTAGGAGCGCCCTACGTTTTCCTTTCCGGTACGGGCGGAACCGAATCCCACAAGACTGTCGTCTGCAGAACGCGGAACCCGCGAGTCTCCTTAGAGTCCTTCGCGCCGGGCGTCAGCTGCGAAGTCACCGCGAGTCCAATGATGAACCACACGAAGATTGAGTATTGAGTGATGAGTGCGACGGTGGCAAATGCTGGTATCTGCGCAACAATGGCGATCGTCGCCGCACTCGCCTTGCCCGCCAGAACCAACACAATCGCGGCGAGGAGGGCCACAACAATCGCAGCCAACACGATCGTTCCCCCTGAGAGGCCGGTCAGAATAAGTTGACTATCGATCGAGCGGAAATTGCCGAAGTAGATCTGCCCGTCGGCCGACTTCCTGGCCGAGCTTGCGACTCCGATGGGCTCCATCTGGCCCACCAGAGAGAGAAGGTTTCCCCGATATGCTGCACTGCCCGACGCCTCTGACCCCGCCGCAGTGAGCACCGCACTGATGACGGGGAAGAGCACGAGCATGGCGGCCGCGCCACCGCTTGCCAGGACAACCCGCATCCGCCTGCTCAGTCCATCGCGCAGGAACAGAATCGACAGCACAAGGCCAAGGATGGCGCCGAGAATGCCGACCCTGCTGAACGTGAAGGTGGTCGCCACGAGCATGACCAGCACCATCATCGTCCGCAGCCAGGACGGCAGTCGGGACGCCAGGGTCAGCGGTATCGCGATGGCCAAACTGGAACCCAACGCGATCGAGTGCCCGAATGCACCCTCCACCCGCAGGGTCCCTCCGCGGTATTGCAGCCCTCCCCAAATGGTGAACTGGAGATTGGCAGCACGCAAATTCACGAAGATGTTACTGCGGCTGAGGGATTCGACTATCGCGAGTACCGCGACGACTGTGAAGATGACACCGACGGCGCCATAGATCCAGCGCGAGTCGATCCTGTGCGGAGCGAGGCGGCCGAGTGCGTAACCCACCACGAAGTAAATGGTGAGTGAGAGAAGGAATGACAGCGCGACGGAGCTGTTGGTGACCGCGGTGGCGACGGCGCTGACTGCGACAAGCAGGAGCACCAAACCATCGGCCAGAGTGAACCTCACTCGCGCTCCCGGAATCAGAGTCACGATGACGATCAGGGCGATCCCGGATGCGATGGGCACGTACAGGTTGCCACTCCCGCCGAGGTTGAAGCCGATCCACACGGGAATGAAACAGATCACGCCCAGCCAGATGCCAACCGCCCACTTGGCCGATCGCCGCAACACGAGGAAAGCCATGACGACACCAGCAATACCCAGCAGGACGAGCAGCGAACGGTCTACGAGCGGACCAGAGATTGCAGACAACGGGGTCATGAGTCACGCATCACTTTGCCAGCGAGCGGACGATGCTCGCGATGGTTTTCCTGTAGACCTCTGGGCCATGCCTGCGACGGGCGGTCTCAATGTCCGTGACGGTGGCCGCACGCGACAGTCCCCAGTGGTCGATCGCAGCCTGCAAGCCATTGGCGAGCGCCGCCGCGTCTCCCGGCGTCACCGTGCGCGCAGTTTTGTATCCGGCCGTTGCCTCCAGCAGGCCGCTGGTCGCGCTCGCTATCACAGGCCGACCGCTCAGGATCGCTTCAACTGCCGTATCGCCGAATGGCTCATCCGCTCGCGACGGTACGATCACCAGATCACCCGCGTCCACCACCTCCCAGATAGACGGGATGAAACCATGGAACATCACCCGGCCGTCCAGCTGTGTGCACTTCACCTGTTCGCGCAGCTGGGCTTCATACCACTCATAGCCCGGAAATACACCACCGAGTAGATCGAGAGTTGCGTCCACGCCGCGAGCTGACAGCAGCGCAATGGCATCGATCGCGACGTCGACACCCTTTCGTGGTGACAGGCGCCCAATGTACGTGACCTTCACCGGTGGGTGGAGTCGAGCGCGGGCGATACGCGATTCTGGCGGTCCTGCAACTCCGTTGTAGACCACCCTCGTCCGTCGCCCGAGTCGAGAAAACGAGGTGGACAGGACCCCACGACTGAACTCGCTGTTGGCGATGATTTCAGTGGAGAGGAAGAGAGGCAGTGCGAGGAGGCTGCGCACCAGTTGGGAAGCGGATGCTTCACCCTCGTGCACGTGGCTCAGCACGGGCACCCTGCGCACGCGGCCGAGCAGTTGCCACAGAGGAATCGTCATCGTGTTGACGTACAGAGCGACCGGCCTTTCGAGCGAGAGCAGTCGCCAGCCCGCGCCCCAGCCCGCGACTATAGCAGCGAACAGGCGAAGCATACCGCGCGGACGCAGAGCGCTCTTGCGGAGCACGGGTGTCGGACAGAGCACCACTTCCGCACCACGCGCGACTAACGCGGCCAGCAAAGGACCACTGACGGGGACTGCCACGACTACTCGCCATCCGTCGGCCACCAGCGCGCTCACACTTTCCAGGAGCACCCGGTCGGAGCCGTAAAGCTCCGCCCCCGGGTGCGCCATGAGCACCGTCCGATGCGCCGCGGATGTCACTGTGGCGGGCTGACCAGAAGGCCGGAGAATCGGGTGGTCAGCGGCACGGTCGTGGCTGTTGCCGAGAGGTAGCTGCGCAGCCCAATCGACCCGACGGTTTGCAGCGCCGCCGTGTTGTCTGTCGCGCTGGCCTGCCACGCGCTCGGTTCCGTCTGCCCACTTGCCCATACCTTGGCACGAACCGTTGTGGGCGATGTCCCGAACACCTGCAACCGCACTTGGAGCACGGAGCCGGCCGTGTATGTCAGCCCGGTGATGTTCACCAGCTGAAGTGCCGTTCCGCCCTGTAGCAACTGCAATTGCACGACACCACTGGCCTGCATCCAGACCCTGGCTTGGTAGTTGCTGGTGCCAACATCACGGCCGATCACCGAGACGAAGACGCCACCACCTGACGGCGCCTGATCGGTGGTGAAGCCGACCAGCAGATCCGTTGCCGATGCGCTGAAGGATGACAGGCTGCTCGTCTTGGTCGATCCGGCCGGCGCGGTCTGCTGCCCAGTTCCTGCCGAAACGGCGTAGGCGGATGCCGCACCCGCATTGGTCCACGCCCCGCCGACATCCGCAGAACCCCAGCCACTGCTGACCGTTCGACCGAAGGCATCCTGGGCGAGAACGTTGGCCGGAGGCGCGGTGACCGTCACCGCGTGGGTGACGACTGCGCTCGCCGCGCCGGAGTTGTCCGTCACGGTGAGACCGATCGAGTACGTGCCAGCCGCTGCATAGCTGTGGGATGCCGTCACGCCCGTTCCGTTCTGCCCGTCACCGAAGGTCCACGAGTACGCGGTCACGGTGCCGTCTGGATCACTCGAGGTTGAGCCGTTTACCGTGACGCCGAGACCGCTCGTCGCCGAGGTGAACGCCGCGACCGGCGTCTGGTTGGGAGGCGGGGCTACGCTCGTCGTCGCGCTCAGGTTGTCGAAGCTCGTCGTAACCGGGCTGGTCGCGGAGCTGGACAGGTATCCCTGCACCCCGAGTGACCCTGCGGTCTGAAGTGCCGCAGTCGTATCCGTTCGAGTGGCCGCCCAGGTGGAAGGTTCAGCCTGTCCGGTTGGCCACACCTTGGCCTGCAGCGTCGTCGGTGACGTTCCCGTCACTCGAACACGCACCTGCAGCTGAGTGCCCGCCGTGTAGGTGAGTCCGGGAACTGCCACCGCAGTGAGAACCGTAGACCCCTGTTCGAGTACGACGAAGACTGCGCCAGTTGGCTTTACCCAGACTTCCGCGATGTACTGCGATGTTCCGACCTGCCGACCGATGAAGTCGGTGAATGAACCGCCGCCGGTGGGCATCGCGCTCAACGACATGGTGGCCTGCAAGTCGACATCACTTGACGACACCGCGTTCAGCCGCGCTGTTCTCGTCGATCCTGCTCCGAGGTTCATCAGCCCGAAGCCGGCGCTCACCGAGAGGTTTGCTGTGTTCCCCGTGATGGTCCACGGCCCACCGATATCGGCGGAACCCCAGCCCGCTGTCACGCTTCTGGCGAAGGCATCCTGCGCGAGCACCGAAGCACTCCCTGGTGCGGTCGCTGTGACCGAGTGCGTAGTCGCCGTCGAAACGGCTCCATGATTATCGGTGACGACTAGCGATACCGTGTAACTTCCCGCCACGGCGTAGCTGTGGGACGTCGTCACACCGCTGCCGCTCGTGCCATCACCGAAGTCCCAGGCATACGAGGAGACTGTGCCATCCGGATCGGATGAGGTGGAGGCGTTGAAGGTTGCGTCGAGATTATTCACCGCAGAAGTGAACGCTGCCGTCGGAGGAACGTTCGCGCTTCCCCAGATGTCGGTTATCGGCCTGGCCGCAGCGCTCAGGTCATTCGATGGGAGGCCATACGCATCCTGGATTGTGCGCAGGACGTCGTAGTGGTTGATGGTCTCCGCGTAACTCCCGGTGTGCACTCTCTCGCCGACCAGGATCGTCGGGATTTGATTGCCCGCGTTGTTGTCGTCTTCATCCCAGGTGAGCAGCAGGAGGCTGTTGTGTTGCACCGCCCAGCTCGCGTATGCACCGAGATTGTTCTGAAGCCAGGTATCCGCCTGCGCGATCGTGCCGTCATGCATGTCGTTCTGAAGGTTCGGGATGACAAACGAGACGGCTGGCAGGGTCGAGTAGTCCGTGGGGAACGCTGTGAATGGCTGGTTCGCTGCGGCCGGGACAGACGGCCAATTCACCCACGGGTTGTGCTTGCGCGCATAGTTTCCGCTGGAGCATCCCGTGTACCCAACGCTCGGCATGCTCTCCGAGTAGCCGATAAAGGACTTTCCGGCAGCGGCGAGTTGATCGGCCAAGTTCGTCGTCGTAAAGCTGAATGGACAGCCGTCATCGGTCACACCGTTCGTGGAGCCGGAGAACAGTGCCAGGTAGTTAGGCTGGCTCGGATGCGCGACGGCGAAGGACTGGGTCATGAGTGCGCCCCCGGTGGCCAGAGAGTTGATGTATGGCGCGCTGGCATTGCCGATGACCTGGCTGGACGAGTGATTTTCCATGACCACAACAACAGTGTGGTCAGGGGTCGGCACTACCGGAGCTGCCGTTGGTGCGACCGCGTGGGAGACCGAATTGGTGCCCCCGCGATCATCGGTGACCGTCAGCAGAACGTTGTAGCTTCCCGCCGTAGCGTAACCGTGAGTTGGCGAGACGCCGGTGCCGGTCTGGCCATCACCAAAGTCCCAGGCGTATGAGGCGACTGTTCCATCTGGATCGGATGACGTAGCTGCGTTAAAGGCGCCGTTTAGGTTGGTGACGGTAGTGGTAAACGCAGCAGTCGGCGGCACATTAGGAGCGACCGCCGTCACGGTGTGGGACACCGTAGAACTGGCGCCCTGATTGTCCGTGACAGTCAGGGTGACGGTGTACGGGCCAGCGAGCGCGTAGCTGTGGGTTGCAGTGCTGCCAGAGCCGATCTGGCCGTCGCCGAAGTCCCAGGAATAGGAAGCGATGCTGCCATCCGGGTCGCTTGAGGTCGTCGCGTCGAAGCTCGCGTTCAGGTTACTCATCGTGGACGTGAACAACGCCGTTGGCGGTTGGTTAACCACCGTTCCCGTTCCGATCGCGTAGTGGTTCGAAATATCGGCTGCACTCAGTGCGGTGTTGTAGACCGCAACTTCGTCGAGCTTGCCGTTGAAGTATGGGCTGGTCGAACCCCAGGTTTGGTCGCCACCGATGCGCCAGTATCCGCTGTATGACTGAGACCCGGTCTGCGGGTTGGTGCCAGCCAAGGTCCCATCAACGTACAATTTCATTCCGTCGCTCGACTGGCTGGCGACAACGTAGTGCCATAGGCCGTCACTGTATGAATTCACCGTCGTGATGGTGTTTGTCTGCCCGGTCCAGACGCCGAATACAAGACGACCGTCGTCCTGCATGTAGATATGCCGGTCGTAGTTGCTCGAAAGACCGCTCTGTTGGTTGCCAAACCCGATCAGCTTCCCGCCAGATCCCGTGGTGGTTTGGAACCAGGTCTCCAAGGAGTATGTTGTCGGGTTGGTAAATTGTGTGTTGCTGGCTACGATCGCCTGCGCCTTAAAGGTCACCGCGGCGTTGCTATTTCCCGAGAGTGCTCCGCTGACGCCCTTGGTAGGGTTACCGCCGCTGAACGTTCCGGGATTGTCCTGCTGCCCGGAATCCACGGCCGCTGTACCGGCCGTGTCTGCCAAGCGCCAATAAAGTAGCGGGTCGTTGTTGTACACGGCCGCACCATAGGCATCCGCGGGGGCAGGCGGCACCGGGGAGACCCGACCGGATGCTACATAGTGGTTGATCACCTGTGTCTTGGTGAGCACCGTGGGATAGACGGCTACCTGCGCGATGTCGCCGTTCAAGAAATTACTGCTCGGTTGCGACGGCCAACCGTTGAGGCTGTCACCACCCACCCGCCAGTATCCGGTGTAGCTCTGACCCGAAGTCACGTCATCCCTGCTGCCGACGACCTTGCCGTCCACATAGAGCCGCATGCCGTTGGAGCCGAGCGACGCGACGATGTGATGCCACTGACCGTCGTTGTACGAAGCGATGGTGTTCACTGTCTGTGCGCTCCCCGGGTACACCCCAAACCACACGTGACCGGAATTATCCATGTAGACGTGACGGTCATATGAGGTGGAGGTTCCGGTCGTTGAGTTGCCAAAGCCCAAGATTTTGCCACCTTGGGTCGAGGTGGTGCGCACCCAGGACTCCGCCGTGAAGGTGTCCGGTCCGGCGACGGCCGACTGCGTGGAGCCAAACCCGTTAGCCGTGCCGTTGAAAGAGGATGCTGGCACCCCTGTTAGCGGACCGGTTGCTCCTCGGGTGACTCCGGCTCCGAACTGCAGGTCGGTGAAGCCCACATGGTCGAAGGAACTGGAGCCAGAGCTCTCGTTAAGAGGCCAGTATGACGCTGGCGCGTCCGTCGTCACGGCGTCCGAATACGCACCGCCGCTGTCGGTGGACGCAACGGTGACCGGGGAGCCGAGCCGGCTGATGGAGTTGCCGAATGGGTCGGTAACATAGACGCGGTAACTGTGGGTACTACCAGGGGTGAGGTTCTTATCGATGAACCCCATCGGCGCGCGTTGCCAGAAGGTGGACTGTTGCGTCGTCTCGTACACCGGAGACGCGGTGACACCGTCACGCACGACCTTGTAACTGAGGTTCGTGTTGTCCTGATCGTAGGTGGCCGTCCAGGAGACCCGTACCTCGCCCTTGTTGTATGAAGCGGCGCTCGGCACGAGCGCGGTGTTTACGTTCGGACCGACGGCGTTCGGTGCTATGGACGCGACGGCAAAGCGGGTGAGCCCGTACTGGGCGACACCGTTCACAAACGGGAACTCGCCGCCGACCACGACGTACTGGCTGTTGCCGGCAAGACTCCAGGCCGCCTGACCCTGCCCAGTAAACGATCCAGTCACATACTGCGGGAACCAGTTGAGAAGCGAGGGCGACGGGTTGCCCGCCCAGTTGAAGTACCCGTAAGGATCGGGGGTGATGGTACCCGTTGCTGCCTTGCTGAAGGCGACCGTGTGGTGATAGGTCCACGGGTTGGTCTGAGGATAGCCGCCGATGTTGCCGCAGTAGTGCGGATGCCCTGCGCCGTAAACAGCGTCGCCCAGGGCATACACGGAGTAGGTATCTCCATGACAGTCTTCGATCCAGTACAGGTTTCCGGTGTCTGGATCCGCGGAGAAGATCCCTTCCAGGTTGCCGTCGGAGTTGCTCCCGAAGACATAGCCTGAGCCGTAGACGCGGTCGTTGGTGGCGTAAAGGGATGTTATGGATGCCTTGACCCCAGCGTCACGCACCTTTTGGTTGGCCGCCCAGGGGACCACATTCCCCGTGGCTGTGTCGACGGCACCGAGTCCGTAATTGGGCTGCCCTCCGAGATTCGCGAAACGCCCGCCGAGGATCAGCCTCGTGCCGTCGGGAGTGAGCGCCAACGCTTCGACTGTCGAGTCTGCCTGCGGGTTCCAGCTCGTTACGGAGCCGTCCGCGGCGTTCACTTGGGCGACGTAACCGCGAGGGGTACCGTTCACGCTAGAAAAAGTTCCCCCCATGTATACGGTGGAGTTGGTCGCAACCACCGCACGGCCCTGGCTTTCGAGGATCGGTCGGAACGACGGGATAATCTGTCCGGTCGCCGTGCTGAAGGCGGCAATCCGGTAGTAGCCTGCACCATCGACGGCCGTGAAGTCGCCGACGACATAGATTCGTGACCCGTCCGGGGATGCGGTGATTCCGAGCGCCTGGGCATTGAGACTCGGAGCGAAGCTCGTGATGAGGTTGCCCGTGGTGATGTTGTATGCGAGCAGGTTGTTGCGGGTGACCGTGCCGGGTCCTCCCACGGCGACGCCTGCTGGCCGTGCTGTGGTGAACTTCCCCGCGACGTAAACGGTGTTACCCACCACCACCTGCGCCCACGCGACCCCGTCCATCTGCACGGTAGGCAGGGCATCCGCGCTCACCGTTGGCGGCGTTGCCGGGTTGGCGGGATCGACGGGAGCGGTGTCCGCTCGTGCCGGTGGTGGGGCGGAGATGAAGACGAGCGCCAACGCTACGGCGATGGCCAGCGCCAGCGCTACGGCGAAAAACCGGGGCATGTGAAAGAGCGTCAGGGTTTTCATTGGTTTCTCGAATCAGTTCGGTGCAGAAAGGTGAGGGTGCGTTGGGTAGCTATCGGCGGGCATCGGTTCGTAGCGCGACGGAAGGTTTCGGATGCTGTATCCGGCAGCGAGACGTTGTGCCAAGGCCTCGTACCCCCCGGCAACGACATCCCAGTCGTAATTTTGCTCAGCCCGCCGCTGAAGGCGCTGTCCCAACTCGTGGGACTGGGAGGGGTGGCGCTCTGCATCGCCGATAAGCTCTCTGAGACTTTCCGGCGTGGTGAAATACCGGCCGTCATCTCCGAGAACTTCCCGATT
>JBDTIM010000051.1:0-7180 GCA_039936355.1 Lacisediminihabitans sp.
CAGCGCCGAGTGCTTTGACGAGATCATCAACTTTCCTTGTCGAGACGCCATGCAAATAGGCTTCCATCACGACCGCGAACAGAGCCTGGTCAATGCGTCGACGTCGTTCGAGCAGCGCTGGGAAGAACTTCCCTGCCCGAAGTTTCGGGGTCTTCAAATCAAGATCGCCAGCGGTGGTGGTCAACACTCGTGGACGGCTGCCGTTGCGGTGGGTGGTGCGATCAGCGGAGCGTTCGAACGGGGCAGCGCCGATGAACGCGGTCGCGTGCCTCTCGATCAGCTCTTGATAGAGCGTCTCGGTCGCGACCCGGATCCTGTCGATGACATCGGTGAGTTTCCATTGAGCAAGAAGGTTGAGCAGGGCAGACTGGTCAAGAGCCATCGTGTGGTGTCCTTTGCGTGAGATCCTTAGCCGGTTCTCACTGACCATCACACGGTGGCTCTTCACGTCGACGATCCGACGCTCAGAACCCGGAAACTACACCACCACCACCAAGGACGTAACCCATTGCGTGCTCAATTCGCGCTCACCAGAAAGTCGGACTCCCACGTGCAGCAGTGTGATTTGCGCCCGCAACTGTGGGAGTAGGCGTTCCGGCTTTGAATCCGCCTCTGAGGCGGTCACAGAAGAAGTAGAGCGCACATTACGGATGCTTCGCAACTGAATTACTAGACCACTTGGAGAGGCAAACTCCACACTTTGCATACATACTGCTTGCGAAATCTCATTGATCTGAGCAGACCACTTTAAGTGAGCGAGTCGAACGAAACTCTTGACCGCTAATGTGAGCCGCATGGATCATATTCGCCCCGCTGAACTGCGCGATCTTCCCGGGATCTACCGTGTGTGCCTGCAGACCGGCAATTCAGGGGACGATGCAACGGCAGAATTCGCCGATCCCGACCTGTTAGGGCACGTTTTCACCGGCCCGTTCGTCCTCGGCGAACCGGGGCTGGCATTCGTCGTCGCTGATGAACACGGCATCGGCGGGTACGCGCTTGCCTGCGCGGACGAACCGGCGTTCGCGGAATGGGCGGAGGAGAAGTGGTGGCCATCGCTACGGCAGCAATATGCCGCAGCTCCACGAGTCGGAGTGGATGGTGAAATCCTTGATCTGATCTTTTCACCGCCCAGAACACCCCACTCCGTCTCAGCCGAGTATCCGGCCGAAATGCACATCGATCTCGCATTACGGATGCGCGGATCCGGGCACGGCCGAGCGCTCATTCAGCGCCTGCTTGCCGGGTTGAAGCAGCGCGAGGTTCGTGGGCTTCATCTCGAAGTATCTAAGAGCAACGGCAACGCAATTGCATTTTACGAACATCTGGGCTTCACACAATTGCAACCCACAGACTTATCCATTTTTATGGGAATTAAGGTGGCCTAACGCCATGAGCGCACAGTCAACATCACTCGCCAACGCACTCCCGCAACCAAGAACGACCCCGCTAAAGGGCGGTCCGACTCTTCGCTGGGGAGTCCTCGCACCGGGGGAAATCGCGGCGGACTTCGTGCACGCCCTGCACAGCTACACCGACCAGCGTGTACACGCGGTTGCGTCACGCTCCGCCGAGAGGGCAGAACGGTTCGCTGCGCACAATGGAATCGAGCGAAGCTATGGCTCATACGAGCAGCTTGTAGCCGATCCACACATCGACATCGTCTACGTTTCTTCGCCTAACAGTGAGCACCGCAGGCTGGCGCTTCTGGCGATCGCCGCTGGAAAACACGTCCTGGTAGAAAAGCCGATGGGTACCAGCGCCGCAGATGCCCGGGAGATCGTGGATGCCGCCAGGGCAGCAGGTGTCTTCGCCATGGAAGCGATGTGGAGCCGATACCTGCCCCAAACCGACGTGATCAGGCAGCTCCTGGACGATGGTGTGCTGGGCGAGATCACAGTCGTGACGGCAGACTTCGGCGCAAACTTCATGAGCGAACCGGACGGAATCGTCTTCAGACCAGAACTCGGTGGGGGTGTGCTGCGCGACATTGGGATCTACGCACTGTGGTTTTCATCGTTTGTTCTCGGTTCTCCGGAAAGCATTGTCGCGAGTGGATCCTTTACCGACAGCGGAGTCGACGGCCAGGCAGCGATGATTTTGACCGCACCGTCCGGAGCGCAGTCTCTGTTGAGCACAACCATGTACGCAGACACACCCACAGTGGCGACGATCTCAGGCAGCACAGCACGAATCGAGATTGACAGTCCGTTTCTCATGCCCGGAGGATTCACGCTGCACTCCGATAACGGTGGCGCACCGATCACCTGGAATGACGCGTCGGGTCTCCTGCTGCGCGATGGTCTTGCGTGGGAGTCCGTGGGAGTCGCGCAGCACATCGCGGACGGGCTCACGGAGTCACCACTGCACCCGTTGGACGAAACACTGTCCGTTTTGCGGACGTTGGACGAGGTGCGCAGGCAGATCACACCGCACCCTGCGCTCTGAGGCACGCACGCATTTCGACTCAGTGTGAGACTCTCGACGACCGCTGACAGCGAACGTGCCAGATCAGCCTGCGACTGTGTCGTAATCTGGGCACGTGGACATTCGCATCGGTATCACCAACAGCCCCCGTGAGATCAGCTTCGAGACGAGGCAGAGCGCAAGCGAGATTGAAAAGATTATCGCGGACGCACTCCAATCGTCGGCCAAGTTCTTCAAGCTGACGGATGACAAGGGCAGCGTGTACATCGTGCCGCTCGACTCGTTCGGTTACATCGAGATCGGCTCCGAGACCTCCCGTCGCGTTGGCTTCGTGGCCTAACCATGGAGCTCATGTTCGTCGTCATGGGCGGCATCCTCCTTGCAGGCGGCATCCGCTACCTGTTCCCGCACCGCTCTAGCTACGGTGTGCTTTTGCTTCCCGCTCTGGGCGGTGTGGTCTCGGCCTTAGTCTGGGCGGCACTAACCTGGCTCGGCTGGAAGTTCGATGGCGGCTGGATCTGGGTAGTTAGCCTGATCCTTCCCGCGGCCGCTGCGGCGCTTGCCGCCATCCTGATTCCACGTCGTCGTGTCGCGGCAGACGAAGTGCTTCTCCAGTCACTCAGCAAGGCGTAGTTCTCGCCGGGGAAACCTCAATGAGAAATTTCTCATTCTTTTCTCACAATTCGCTTATTCGGCCGCGCAACGATGGTTCTAGTACCACTCGGGGAATCACAATTCGGGGGAATTGGCATGATGGGGATCAGCGCAAAGTTGACTGCTGCGGGGGCGGCGGGACTTTTTGGGCTTGCCATCGCCGCCGGCGGAGCGCTGGCTGCCAGCGGGTCTACGCTCATGGCGGAGACCCGCGGTGCATCGTTACACATGCGGGGCATCGGGTCGGCGGCGTCTGCCCAAATAGTCGGGAACGCCCGACTAGAGCTTCTCGCCGCCGCGGAGCTCGATGGATCAGTTGAAACCGTCTTCCCCGCCGCCGCGACCGCAATAGGTAATTTCGCCTTAGCCGAGCCTGCTGCGAGCGCTACCAAGAACACGGTGGCTGATACACCAACAACCGACCGCTCTGGCATGGACTCGGCACAGCACGATGGCGACAATGTGAATACCGTCGAGGTCGACGACGTGAAGCCAGCCAAGCCGGAGAAGGTCGACAAGGCCAAACCAGACAAGGTCGATCCGGGCAAGGTTGACAACGTCAAACCGGGCAAGGTTGACAACGTCAGACCAGACAAGGTCGATCAGGGCAAGGTTGACAAGGTCAAACCAGACAAGGTTGAGAAAGTCAAGCCCGACAGGGCCGACAAAGGTTAGGGCACATAGCCCACACGGACTCTGCCTGCGAATCGAGCGGGCAGTGACGGTCTGGGACTTCTATTCGGGTTAGAAGTCCCAGACCATAATTTCGGCGGAGGGGCGCTTATTCGGGTTAAGCGCCCCCTGGCCGGCTCTTTAACCGATACCCCATACCCCTGACGTTTTCAATCCGATCTGACCCAATTTTGCCTCGCAAATATCGTACGTAAACCTCAACAATATTCGATCCCGGATCAAAGTTGAGCCCCCATACCCTGCTGAGTAATTGCTCTCGACTGAGGACCTGGTCTGGGTGCCGTAGAAACTCCTCTGCCAAAGCGAACTCGCGGGAGGAGAGGTCAAACTGCTTTCCGTCGGCAACAATCCTTCTCGTCTTCAGGTCAAGCTCGAGCCCGAACGCCCGCACAGTGTCAAGAGACTCGGACTCTCCGTCCCTCAGCCGCAGACGTATCCGAGCAAGTAACTCATCGAACGCGAATGGTTTTGCCAGATAGTCATGCGCGCCGCCTTCAAGGCCACGCACAGTGTCTGCAGCCGAATCCCGCGCAGTCAGCATGATGACAACGATGGGGTTGCGTTCTAAGCGCAGCACTGTGAGGACCGCGAAGCCATCCATGGTGGGTAGCCCGACATCCAGAACCATCAGGTCAAAGTCACCGGATCGCGCCTGGGCGAGCGCGTCGCCTCCATCGGATGCGACGGTGACGACAAACCCGGCAGCTTTAAGCCCCCGCTCTACGAACGCGGAGATACGCTCCTCGTCTTCAGCGATCAGGATCTTGGCCACGCTGCGCCCCGACCACTACCTTCCACTGCCTCCTGCGAGTCCAACGGCACCTGGATCGTGAATATCGACCCCTGGCCCAGCCCGCTGGAAAGCGTGACGGTTCCCCCATGCGCCTTCGCGATCGCCAACACGATGGCGAGCCCAAGGCCGGAACCGTCAACACCACGGTTCGGTTCCAAACGTCCAAAGCGTTCAAAGATTCGTGCATGCGCATGGGCGGGAATGCCTGGCCCGCCATCACGTACCCACAGGTGCAGGCAGCCTATGCCGCCATCCACCTCAATGTCGCTTCCGATCACGATCGGCGCGTTCTTCGTGGAGTACTTTGCGGCGTTATCGGCAAGCTGAAGCCAGGCCTGGGTCAAGCGCCGACCGTCGAGGGCCCAAACTCCCTGTGCACCGAACATGACGGGCCACGCCCTGGAAGGGTCGAGCGCCCGCACCTTGACCGCGATCGCCGTTGTTAGCTCACCCACATCGACTGGGGAGAGTTCAACAAAATCTGGGGTGGAGACCTCCGCTAAGAGCGAGAGCTCCGAGACCAGCGCGCTCATGCGGTTGAGTTCGTCCAACGCAATACTCCTTGCAGCATCGACGTCGGCGCTGCTCCGCGAGTCGAGCAGCTCGAGGTTTCCCCGAATGATCGTGATCGGAGTCTTAAGCTCGTGCCTTACGTCGTCGATCAGGCGTCGTTGACTGGCGAACGAACCCTCAAGGCGGTCGAACATTCCGTTAATAGTGGCCGTGAGTTCCGAAATATCGTCGTTCCCTGCGACGGGAATGCGTGCCGAGAGGTCCGCGGCTGAATTGGCCGCGGCCGCGTTTCGTAATAACCGGATCGGTCGCAACAATCGGCCTGCGACAAACCACGCAACCAGGCCGACCAGCACGAGCGCGAGAAGGGCCACCATGAGGAAGCCGTGAAATGACTGTGCGACATCCGCGAGCACTGTATCCAAGTTCACTGCCGCCACGTAAAGACCGAGATGGCTATCGCCCGTAACATTCACCGGAACAATCACATAGCGAACTGTCCCTGCGGAGCTCTTGGCCGTGCCCAAAACTACGTTCGTCGCGCTTGCCTCAACGACGATGCGTTTCACTAAAGCGCCATCGTTTTGAATCTGAAACCCCCGTTCCGAGGACGGGGTGAATGCCGGCGCATAGTCGACTAATCCCAGAACAGACTCATCCGTCGGTGGCACGAGTTGCTGCATTGCCGCTCGAAGAACATCCTTCACTGATGACGTGGAAGGGACCGCGACGGTGCGCTCCGCGATTCCCTTCAAGGCCACGACAGAACTGGTCAATTGGGCATCAACGGACGCCAAGGCTCGCTGCCTCTGCACGAGGTACGACGCCGCACCTGTGCCTGCCAGACCAACGGCGGACACCGCGAGGATCGCTATCAAGATGCGGACTCTGACCGAAACGGACCTGCCGCCCTGACGAGTGCGCCGCGCCGCGTGCGTCACCTCGTGTCTAGCGGTCATTCTTGATTATCACCCACTTTTGCCCAGCTGGGACGGGCCGTTTGACCCCAGAACAGGTCCATTCTGCGGGGTGAGCTACGCGGTCAGTCCAATCGCATCCATTCGACGAGTGTGCGCCGCGATCACCTCGGTGACCACCGGCTCGAGCTTCTCCTCGTCTTTCGCCGATGTCGGCGGCATGGCGAGCGCGGAGCGGGCAATCAACAGGGTGTCCCCTACGAGCCTCCGCCCCCAGACCGCAAGCCTCGAGGCGAGCCGCGGATTAGCGTCAATCGCCGATTGCAGTTCACGGGCCAGGATCTCATCGCCAGACTGAATCGCGAAGACCTCCGCGATGCGATGAGCCGAGTCATCTGGGAGGCCGGAAGACAGGCTGAGATAGAAGTCGTCCAAGATTCCCGCGGTGAGATAGCACGCGGTCACCAACTCAAACCAGTCATCACCCTTAGTGACGCTACGGTAGTGGTCGATGCGGTCGGTGTAGGGCGACATCGCAGCGCCAGCCGTACCACCCTTGCGCACGATTTCGGCAACCAGTCCGTGATGTTTCGCGAGCGAGCTCGCCGCCACGCGACTAACGGCTTCTTTGGCGTCAGCGGTCGGGGCGGCCGCGATCGCACTGCTGAGAGTCTCGAAGATGGAGAGTTGAAGATAAGCTGCCTGGCCGAGGAACGGCATGAGTGCTGGCGTGAGTTCACCGAGCGCCACTCGATTGATGTTCGTTGGCGGATCGGAACGCGACCTCAGACGGGGCACTTCAACGCGCTTTGGGCGACGTCCAAACCAAGTGACCACGAGGCTTAGCGTAGCCGAGACGGCCACCCGGGACTCGCCAGAACCTGGTTCACAGCTCAGAAGGGCGGTAAAGCCCGCTAAACTGGCCCCATCGCCTCCCACTCTGACGGGGGCCCTACGCCCCAGGACAAAGCGGGCGTATCCGCTTGACGCAAACAAGGGCATAAGACTTTTGACTTTTTCTGAACTCAATATCGACCAGGACATGATTGACGCACTGGCCGACCACGGCATCATCGAACCTTTTCCGATTCAGGCACAAACCATCCCCATGGGTCTCGCCAGGCAGGATGTCATCGGCCAGGCGAAAACCGGAACCGGGAAAACGCTCGGATTCGGCCTTCCT
>JBDTIM010000052.1:0-8951 GCA_039936355.1 Lacisediminihabitans sp.
CTTCCTGTTCGGAACTGGCTATCCGACACGCTCTGAGTTGCGGCACGGTGTGCCGATTCGACGTGGCCCGGTTCAGTGCCCGGGAAGCCTTCTTTGGCGCCATTCCGAGCGCGGCTCGGATGACTACATCAAATTATCGCACGCATCCGCTGTAAGCCGGGATTTTCGCCATGCAATAATCGCAAGAGTGCCATCACCGCAGCGTCAGCGTCCCCTCGGCCTCGCCGTATTCCTCGTTGTGTCGGGCTTCATCGGCCTGCTCGCCGCCTGGGCTTTGACGCTCGACAAGTTCCAGATCCTCGAGAATCCGCAGTCTAAGTTGAACTGCGACTTCAGCGTGATCGTCGCCTGCGGCCCGAACCTGGGATCGTGGCAGGGTGCCGTGTTCGGATTTCCGAACCCAGTGATCGGCGTGGCCGGTTTCGTCGCGCCAATCGCGGTCGGAGTCGCAATTCTCGCCGGGGCACGTTTTTCCAGGTGGTTCTGGGCACTGTTCAACCTCGGGGTCGTGGGTGCCGTTGCCTTCGTGGGCTGGCTCATCGGCCAGAGCATCTTCGTGCTCGGGACGCTCTGCCCGTGGTGCATGGTCGTGTGGGTCGTGACCATCCCGATGTTCTGGGCGGTGACGTTGTACAACCTTGGGTCGGGCAACATCCCGGCCGGGGCACGGGCGCGCAGATTCTTCCGCAACGCGTACGGCTGGGTGCCACTGATCACGTTGCTCAGTTACGTCGCGGTCGCGATTCTGGCACAGGTGCGACTGGATGTTCTCGGGATGCTGTTCTCGTAAGCATCCGTCGCTCGCTAGTCCTCGGGGAACCAGAGGGCGAGTTCGCGCGCGGCCGAGACTGCGGAATCGGAGCCGTGGACCAGATTCTGCTGAACGGCAAGGCCCCAATCACGGCCCAGGTCGCCGCGGATGGTTCCTGGCGCCGCTGTGGTCGGATCCGTCGTTCCTGCAAGCATACGGAATCCCTCGATTACGCGGTTGCCTGCAACGCGCATGGCAACAATGGGGCCGCTCTCCATGAATTCCACCAACGGTTCGTAAAACGGTTTGCCCTCGTGCTCGGCATAGTGCTCGGCCAGCAGATCGCGCTCGGCTTGGAGCAGCCGAACGTCGACGAGCTGATAGCCCTTCGCCTCGATGCGGCGCAGGATCTCGCCGGTGAGGTTTCTCGCCACGCCGTCCGGCTTGATTAGGACAAGGGTCTCTTCAACAGTGGAACTCACTACTACTCCTCAGGGTGGACGGTGGCATTGCGTCTATCTAGACGCGTGCCGGTGACAAAACAATAAATCCAGATGGCGACGAAGCCGGCGCCGACGGCATACATCAGTGGGACCACCGCACCGGTGGCGAGAACGACGAGCTGCAGGGCCCAACCCAGCCAGACTCCCCAGCGGTAGCGCAGCCATCGGGTCGCGGCAATCAGGATCACCATGAGCGCCGCTCCACCGCCAAGAGCGACCGGGGCGGGCAGCCGCTGCAGCCCCAAAACGGCCATCGTGATGAAGAAGACGAGCGCGGCCTCCAGCCCGAGGGAGATCGAGAGCAGCGACTCCGTCGCGGACCGTCGGCGCCGTGGCCGTGGGGTGGCGGGCGCGCTCACCGGCCCCAACCTTCGTTAGCGGCGAGCGCGATCGCCTCGCCGACCAGGGTGATCGACCCGGTGATGAGCACGGCGCGCCGCGGTGCGAGGCTCGCCCACTCCCTGGCCTCAGCAATGGCCTCGGAAAGGGACTCGAATCTCAGTTCTGGTTTATCGTGCACCCAGTCGTCAACCCGATCCGCGAGGTCGTCGACCGGAATGGCACGTTCGGAGCTCGACCTCGTGACGTGAACGCGATCCACGAGCGGACCGAGAGCATCCAGGATGCCGTGGACGTCTTTGTCGGCCAGGATTCCGAGAACCAGGGTGATTTCGTCGAAGGCGAAGTACGCCGGCAGGGCGGCGGCGAGCGCCTTCGCACCGTGCGGGTTATGCGCGGCATCCACGAGCACCGTCGGCTCCAGTGCGAGGATCTGCAGCCGACCTGGCGACGTTGCTGTCGCCAGCCCCTCTGCGACGAGTTCGTGGGCGAGGGGCTGCTTCCCATCGCCGAGGAACGATTCCACGGCGGCGATCGCCAGGGTGGCGTTCTGGGCCTGATGGTCGCCGAAGAGCGGAAGGAAGAGGTCGTCGTAGCGTCCGGCGAGTCCTTGCACAGACACCACCTGACCGCCGACCGCCATGGTGTTCGAGACGAGCGAGAATTGCGCGCCTTCCACCGACAGTGTCGATTCGGTAAGGTCGGCGGCTCGCTGCAGTTGGGCGAGCGCTTCCGGGGTCTGCCGTGCCGAGACCACGCGAGCGGCCGGCTTGATGATGCCGGCTTTGGTCGTGGCGATTTCTGCGATGGTGTTCCCCAGTCGTGAGGTGTGGTCGAGGGCGATTGGCGCGAACACCGCGACCTGCCCGTCGGCAACGTTCGTGGAGTCCCACTCGCCGCCCATGCCCACCTCGATGACTGCGACATCGACCGGGGCGTCGGCGAAGCAGGCGAAGCCAAGCACGGTAAGCGCTTCGAAGAATGTGAGCGGCAGGTCGCCGGCCGTTTCCAGTTCGGCATCGACCATCGCCAGGTACGGCTGGATGTCCTCCCAGTTGGCGACGAGAGCCTCGTTGGAGATCGGTTCGCCGTCGATGACGATGCGCTCGTTCATGCGCACCAGGTGCGGGCTGGTCAGAAGGCCGGTGCGCAGCCCATGGGCTCGCAGGATGCTCTCAGCGATTCGGCTCGTGCTTGTTTTGCCGTTGGTGCCGGTGATGTGAATGATCGGATATGAGCGCTGCGGATCGCCGAGTAGTTCCACCGCGCGGCGCGTCGGGGCCAGACGGGGACGAGGTTGAGCCTCGCCTACTCGTGCGAGGAGCTGTTCATAAACCCGTTCGGCTGGTACCTGAAACAGCGCATCGTTGCCGATCTCGGGATCTTCTTTTTCGCTCATGCCTTCTGTACCTCAATCCACGCCGTTCCATTGCGCCCCACCGCTGCCGGAGGCGTGGTGGGGAGTGACTCCGCGGTGTCAATGCCGAGTCGTGTGCTCAGCGTCTCACGCTGAATGAGTGCCCTGTGCGCCTTGATTGCCGCCACGGAGTCCACGTCGGCGACGACGGTCGTGGCGATTCGATCACTCACGTCCAGGCCTGCCGCCTTGCGCGCATCCTGGATCGCACGCACCAGGTCCCGCGCGAGTCCCTCGGCCTCAAGTTCCGGAGTGGTTGCGGTGTCGAGCAAGACGAATCCGCCTCCGGCCAGGAATGTGATCGCGTGCCCGTGAGCATCCGCCTGCAGTTCCAGCTCGAACTCACCCGCTGCCAGCTGGAATCCGCCAACCCGAACACCGCCAGTCACGGGCTCCCAGTCGCCAGCCTTGGCAGCGGCGATGATCTGCTGTACCGCCTTGCCGAGCCTCGGTCCGACGGCGCGCGCGTTCACGTTGAGTTTCTTGGTGATGCCGAATTCCGTGAGGGTCTCCTGGCCGAGAGCGCGCACCGTGAACTTCTTGATGTTGAGCTCGTCGCGCAGGATGTCCGCGAAGTCGGTGAGGCCGGACGTGCGCTCGCTCACGACCGTAAGTTCCGCAAGCGGAAGCCGCACGCGAAGACCCGTGGATTTACGCAGCGCGAGCCCCGCTGAGGCAATCTCACGCACCCGGTCCATCGATTCGACCAGGGCGTCATCCGCGGGAAAGACCGTCTCATCCGGCCAGTCGGTCAGGTGCACGCTCCGGCCACCAGTTAGGCCCTTCCAGATTTCTTCGGTCACCAGAGGCAGGAATGGCGCGGCAATCCTGGTGACTGTTTCGAGCACCGTGAAGAGCGTGTCGAACGCTCGCGTGTCGTCGCCGACCCAGAACCGATCACGGCTGCGCCGCACATACCAGTTGGTGAGTACATCGGCGAAGTCCCGAAGTTTTGCTGCGGCCATCGGCGAGTCAAGTGCGTCCAGATCGGCGGACACGTCGTGGATCAGGCGCCGCGTTTTCGCCAGGATGTATCGGTCCAAAATGTCGTCCGAGTCGGTGCGCCAGGCGGCTCCATAGCCGGTGTCGGAAGCCGCGTTGGAATACAGTGTGAAGAAATAGTATGTGCTCCACAGCGGCAGCAGAAACTGTCGCACGCCCTCGCGGATGGCCTCCTCTGTGACGACAAGGTTGCCGCCCCGGATGACCGATGACGACATGAGGAACCAGCGCATCGCGTCCGCGCCGTCCCGGTTGAACACCTCGGAGACGTCCGGGTAATTGCGCAGACTTTTCGACATTTTCTGACCGTCGCTACCCAGAACGATGCCGTGACTGATGACGTTGGTGAACGCCGGGCGGTCGAACAGTGCCGTGGACAGCGCGTGCAACAGGTAGAACCAGCCGCGGGTCTGACCGATGTATTCGACCACGAAGTCTGCCGGACTGTGAGAGTCGAACCACTCCTGGTTCTCGAACGGGTAGTGCACCTGAGCGAACGGCATCGAACCTGAGTCGAACCAGACATCCAGCACGTCGTCGATGCGGCGCATGGTGGACTTGCCGGTCGGATCGTCGGGGTTGGGCCTGGTCAGCTCGTCAATATAAGGGCGATGCAGGTCCGCGGGGCGCACGCCGAAGTCGCGCTCGAGTTCATCGAGGGAACCGTACACGTCGATGCGAGGGTAGTCGGGATCGTCGCTCTTCCACACCGGAATCGGCGATCCCCAATATCTGTTGCGGGAGATCGACCAGTCGCGGGCGTTCGCCAGCCATTTGCCGAACTGGCCGTCTTTGACGTTGTCCGGAACCCAGTTGATTTGCTGGTTGAGCTCGCTCATCCGGTCCCGGAACTCGGGGACCCGGATGAACCAGCTCGACACTGCCTTGTAGATGAGCGGGTTCCGGCAACGCCAGCAGTGCGGATAGCTGTGCTCATAGCTGGCGACCCTGAGCAGTCGCCCCTCGGCACGCAATTGCTGGGTGAGCGGTTTGTTGGCGTCGAACACCTGCAACCCGGCCACGGGTTCAATGAGCGGGAGGAAGCGTCCGCCGGAGTCGACCGAGAGGACCACGGGGATGCCCGCTGCGGCGCAGGCGATCTGGTCTTCTTCGCCGTAGGCAGGGGCTTGATGCACGATACCGGTGCCCTCACCTGTCTCAACATATTCCGCGAGCAGAATCTGCCATGCGTTCTCGGTACCCCACAGGTCAGTATCGGCATAGTAATCCCAGAGCCGCTGGTAGCGCACACCGTTCAGTTCGGCGCCGAGGAAGGTTTTCGTGACAGCCTGCAGTGCGTCGTCGGCGCTCGGGTAGCCAAGGTCTTTGGCGTGGGCGGCGATCGTGTCTGTGGCGAGCAGGTAGCTCGCGTCGCCGTCGTGCACAGACCCACCGGTGGTGCCCAGCGGTCCACTCGGCACCACGGCGTATTCGATGCGAGGGCCGACGGCGAGTGCCAGGTTGGTGGGCAGTGTCCAGGGTGTCGTCGTCCACGCCAGGGCGCGCACACCGCCGAGGCCGAGCGCCTCCGCGGCGTCCCCGACCAGCGGGAAGGTCACCGTGACCGTCTGGTCCTGCCGCATCTTGTAGACGTCGTCGTCCATCCGTAGTTCGTGGTTGGACAGCGGCGTCTGATCGTGCCAGCAGTACGGCAGAACGCGGTAACCCTCGTAGGCAAGACCCTTGTCATGAAGCTGCTTGAATGCCCAGATCACCGACTCCATGTAGGTGATGTCGAGGGTCTTGTAGTCGTTCTCAAAATCAACCCAGCGTGCCTGACGGGTGACGTATTCCTGCCATTCGCGCGTGTAGGCCAGAACCGATTCGCGGGCGACCGCGTTGAATGCGGCGATGCCCATGTCATCGATCTGACTCTTGTCGGTGATGCCCAGCTGGCGCTCGGCCTCAAGTTCGGCGGGCAACCCGTGGGTATCCCAGCCGAACCGGCGCTGCACCTGCTTGCCGCGCATGGTCTGATATCGGGGGAACAAGTCTTTGGCATAGCCGGTGAGAAGATGCCCGTAGTGTGGCAGGCCGTTGGCGAATGGCGGGCCGTCGTAGAAAACCCATTCCTGGCATCCGGCGCGGTTATCGATGGATGCTTGGAACGTGTCGTCGAGTTTCCAGAACGCGAGGATACCGTCTTCAATCGCGGGGAAGCGAGGCGATGGAGTCATTCCCGGCGTGCCGGCTGCGGAGTTCCTTGGGTAGTGCATCTCTCTCCAGATCAATCGATCATCTGCTGAGGACGCCACCCGCTTTCGCGAATTGCGCGGTACCACCCCGCTTGCCCGCCTGGCGGCGGACCACTCGTTGTCGGCTGTGACGGGCCTATCCGCTCGGTTCTACTGAGCACCGTCCCCCGGCTCTCAGCGAGCCCAGGCACGAGTACTTTTCTTCCGAGGGCTCCCCGGTGATGGCCGGATCGACGCCTATGCAAGTCATTCTAGCGGCCACCAGGGCGTGCTCATCGATTCACAAGCGGGACCAGCTGCACGACGAGGACCGCTGTCTGCGGACGCCGGATAGCATCGTTCCATCATGACGAAGACCGCAAGCCGGGGACGACCGCCCGCTTCCTCCCGCGACATGCTCCAGGAAGCTGCGTTCGAATTGTTCCTTGAGAACAGTTACGCCGGCACGTCAATCGAGCAGATCACCCGGCGTGCGGGGGTCAGCCGCAACACTTTCTTCAACTACTTCAGCGCCAAGAGTGATGTGTTCTGGGTCGATCTTGACGCGACGATCGGCGAGTTCGCACAGGCGCTGCGGGACACTCCGCCGCAGTTGCCCGTGATGCAGGCGATCCAGACTGCCATCCTGAAGGTCGGCGGCGAATTCGGTTCGAACCGTGTGCCGTTCGCGCTCACCCAGTACGAGCTGATCGGAAGCGTGCACGAACTCCAGGCATCCGCTCTCGTGCGATTCACAAGGCAAGCCAAGGCGCTCCACGGATTCATATCCCGCAGGATGCCGACTCTCGACACGACTCTCGCCAGGGCCGCCTCGTACGCGGCACTCGGGGCGACTGTCGCCGCGGCACAGGAGTGGTCGGCAGCAGGAACCAGCCGCGGTCCGCTCGAGTCTTACCTGCGCACCGCACTCGGGCCGGTGGTCGACGGATTCCAGGCCGCACTTGGAGGCATCCGGTAGTTATCCACAGGCAGTAGATCGCCATCGGCCTCTGCCCGAGCAATGTCAGTGGTCGGGTGTTGAGTTGGCTCATGGACAACTTCGGACCTTCGAATGGAGCGGACTCCCCCGTTCCCGACGGCCTTATGCCGTCCGCGGCAGCCATGATGGAGACGCTGTCCAGTCTTGTGGAGGCCACCGAGGGTGCCACTCGGGTCATCGCCGCGGCGATGGCAATGCGCGCTCGGCTCGTCGATCAGTCCAGGATGTTCAGCGAAGTCGCCGCGGCCGCCGATCCGAACACCCAGATGGAGCACAAACAAATGCTGCGGCGCGCGTTCCGGGCAGAACTCGGCGCCGCATTGCGGATGCCAGAACGCACCATCGAAGCGCTGCTCCACGAGAGCGAGTCACTGGTTCATGAGCTTCCCGCCACTCTTGTCGCGCTCACGGACGGCACAATCTCGTACCGTCATGCTCAGATTCTGGTCGGTCAGACGGCAACGCTGGAGCCCGAAGCCATTGCGGAGCTGGAGACACGATCGCTCCGTTTTGCTGCAACGCTGACGGCATCCAAGTTCGACCGCAAAGTACGTGACATCAGGGAGCGACTCAATCCAGAGTCAATCACACAGCGCCACACCAAGGCCCGCAATGATCGGGCTGTCGAATTCTCGGGAGACCGGGATGGCATGGCGTGGCTCAACGTTCTTATGAGTGCGCCGGACGCGGTCGCGATCTACACGCGGCTCACCAACATCGCTGTCAGCCTGCAGTGTCCCGCGGAAAAGCGCACCTTGACCCAGTTGCGAGCCGACGTGTTCCGCGATCTGCTTCTGGACGATGACCCGGAGATACTTGCGGCGTTGGCGGTGCTCGAGAGCGCCGAGGACGCAGAAGCCGCAGAAGCCGAAAATTCCGAAAATTCCGAAGCCCAGATCCCCGAAGCCCAGAATCCTGGAGCCAACCACCCCGAAGCCAACTACCCAGAAGCCAACTACCCAGAAGCCAACTACCCAGAACTAGACGGGGTGCGCGAGATCACACATCAGCGGTTGGGTGCTCGCGCGAGGTACCGAGGTATCGCGCCGACCGTGTTCGTGACGGTCCCCGCTCTCACTCTCTTGGGCCGCAGCGACGAGCCGGCGGTCCTCGAAGGCTACGGTCCCATTGACGTCGACACCGCGAGAGAGCTTACTGGGCGGGCGCCGAGCTTCATCCGATTGCTCACCCATCCGGAGACCGGCGTCGTGTTGTCGATGGGACGCAAAAGGTACCGTGTCCCCGAAGACCTGCGCAAGTGGCTACAGCTGCGGGACGGAACCTGCCGCTTTCCGGGCTGCAACTGCTCCTCGGGCCGCTGTGACATCGACCACACGCTTGACTGGTTCCTCGGCGGGCTGACCGATTACGACAACCTGGCAGACCTCTGCGGATCGCACCACACCGTGAAGCACAAGAGCGGTTGGGCACTGACCCAAGTCCGCGACGGCACCGGCGCCAGCACCGGCCAGCTGATGTGGACCTCCCCAACGGGGCGCCGCTACATCACCGAACCGAACATGACGATGCGGCCGGTTCTGACCATCGGCACTTCGCCGCCCGAACGTGCGGCACCCCCGCCACAGGCACCATCAGCCGACGACGCGGTACCGCCTGGGGATTTACCGCCATTCTGATCCAATCTGCTTTTCAAGCATCCGACAGCGGCGTATAGAGGGCGACGTAACCGAACGAGCGTGAAACGACGAAAGAAGGTCATCACAATGAGCACCGTCAACGCAGATATCGACGTCGAAGTACCAGT
>JBDTIM010000053.1:0-5168 GCA_039936355.1 Lacisediminihabitans sp.
CCCTGCGGGCAACCCTCGCGCTGACTGACGACGCTGGCACGCCCGTGCTCACGATGACGACCAATACACGCGGGTAGGCTCCAAAGGTGCCCAGTAACTTCGCTCTCAAATCCATGAACTCCGTCCACCGCTTTATCCAGTGGGTAACCCGCGGTAGGGCTGGTTGGCAGATGGGGAGCATGCCGGTGATCGAGTTGACGACGATCGGACGCCGCAGCGGCGAGCAACGGTCGACGATGCTGACCTCTCCCCTGCGAGACAATGGCTCCTACATCGTCGTCGCCTCGCGCGGCGGCGACGACAGGCATCCGGCCTGGTTCCTCAACCTGCGTGACAACCCGCACGTCGAGGTCGTGATCGCGGGAGCACCCCGCACTTCTATGCTGGCGCGCGTCGCGACGGCAGAGGAGCGTGCCCGCATGTGGCCGGTCATTACAAAGCGGTACACCAACTATGCCGGTTACCAAACGAAGACCGCCCGAGAAATTCCGCTGGTCCTGCTGGAGCCCGCCGTCTGAGCGAGGCACGGCGTGCCCCAAGACGCGCCGCCTGATCGACGGGACGGCCTCAAGCCGGTAGTTTTGGCGTGCCCCTGCGCTGTGTTCGGGCCGGGGAGGATGAGCCGATGGAAGTGTTGATCATCGCCGTCGCGGGTCTCCTCGCGGTCGCAGCAGCCGCCACTCTCGCGCCGAGGCTGCGCATCGCCGCCCCGTTGATCCTCGTTGTCGTGGGAATCGGGGTCAGCTTCCTGCCGTTCGTCCCCGCAGTGGTGGTGGACCCGGAATGGATCCTGGCTGGCATCCTCCCTCCGCTGCTGTATTCCGCATCCGTCTCGATGCCGACAATGAACTTCCGCCGCGACTTCGCGGCGATCAGCGGACTGTCGGTCGTACTCGTGGTCATCTCCGCAGTCATCCTTGGCCTCTTCTTTACCTGGGTGATTCCGGGCCTCAGCCTGTGGTGGGGCATCGCGCTTGGTGCAATCGTGAGCCCGACGGATGCGGTCGCGACGTCGATCGTGAAACAGCTCGGAGTCTCGGGCCGGGTGGTTTCGGTGCTTGAGGGCGAGAGCCTTCTGAACGACGCGACGGCGCTTGTACTGTTGCGGACGGCGATCGCCGGCACCGCCGCATCCGTCTCGCTGTGGAGCGTTTTCGGCAGCTTCGTCTTCGCGATCGCCGTCGCCGCGGTGATCGGCGTCGCAATCGGCCACCTGAACCTCTGGGTACGCTCGAAAGTAACCGACTCGACGGTCAATACAGTCCTCTCGTTCACCGTTCCATTCCTCGCATCCATACCTTCTGAACTGCTCGGCGCATCCGGGCTCGTCGCCGCCGTGATCGCTGGCCTCATAACCGGGCACAACGCTGCCCGCCGGCTCTCGCCGCAGCATCGACTTTCCGACAGCCAGAACTGGCACATGATCGAACTCGTGCTTGAGGGGGCGATCTTCCTCATCATGGGACTCGAACTCGCTGGAATCGTCACGACCGTCCAGGACAGTCATTCAGGCATAGGTACCGCGGCCTTGGTCGCCGGCGGCGCCTTGCTGCTCACGCTCATCGTCCGCGCAGGCTACGTTGCGCCACTTCTGGCATCACTCCTTCGCCACGCCCATCGAGGGGAGCGGTCCAAGCCGAGACTAAATGTCATGCAGGAGCGCCTTGATAACGCCCACAGTTCGCCCGCCACGACCGGACGCATCCGCCAGCGGGTGTTCTCTCCCAGGTTCATTGAGCGGATGAAGGTTCGCACCCGCAGGGCGCTGGCTGACATCGACTACCTCCTCGCCGCACCGCTGGGTTGGCGCGACGGCGGAATCCTCGTGTGGGCGGGGATGCGCGGTGCGATTACTCTCGCTGCCGCACAAACGCTACCCGGTGACACCCCCCATCGGGCGCTGCTCGTTCTTATCGCGTTCGTAGTCGCCGCCGCATCGCTGCTCATCCAGGGTGGTACCCTCTCGGCTTTTGTCCACTGGATAAAGCCAGATTCAACAAACCCGTACGACAACGCAGACGAACGCGAGGCTCTTCTTGCACTCCTGAAACGAGTCGCGGATGACGTCACCGTCACTATGTCTGGCACGAGCGAGGATGAATCCAGCGCACGCCGGCCGGGCTCAAGACGGCTCGCCCTGTCGATCATCACGGCACAGAGGATCGCACTTCTGGATGCACGCGACGAGGGAAGCTATGCGGCAGAGAGCCTCAATGGTGCTCTCCTTGCCCTTGACGCCGCTCAAATCAGCATTGAACTTCGGGGCGCACCGCCGGAGTTGTGAAGGGCAAACCATACGCTCGCACAGCACTCGCGTTCTTCGCCAAAAATGCAACTGGTGACAAGCGACAACCACCGCCCGCGATGCATGCGTCATCAGGCATGTATTCGTGGTCGTCAATCCAATTCGTGGTCGTCAATCCAGCAACGCCGCGCACGCCAGCTTCATTTGTTACAGTCCGACGCTTCCCTGCATCAACCCACCATCGATTACAACCGTTGTCGCCGTGAGATAACCCTGCTTACCCGAAGCAAGATATACGACGAGCTCAGCGATCTCGGCCGCCGTGGCCATTCGGCCGAGTGGTATAGCGGCGTTCAGAGTCTTGAGCTTCTTAGCGTCTGTCATTGTCGACTCGTTAATCGGGGTTTCAACCGCTCCTGGGGCAACATTGACGACTCGGATGTTGTGCTTGCCGAGTTCGACACCGGCCGTGCGCGTGAGCATGCGGATGCCGCCCTTTGACACACAGTAAGCGGTATTGCCAGGCATGGGCCAGTCCTCGTGCACCGATGACATGTTGACCACAAGACCCGGCGTTTTCTGCGCAATAAACTGTTTCGCAGCCGACTGGGTGCCAAAGAACGCGCTCTTGAGGTTGACCTTCATGACGAGATCAAACTGGTCCTCTGTGGTGTCAAGAATGGAGGTGCGTGTTTCGATTCCTGCGTTATTGACCATCACATCCAGGTGTCCGAACGACGACACTGCTGCATCGACGAGCGACTGAATGCCTGCAAGCGTGCTCACGTCGGCTTTCACTCCGACGGCATGACCGCCCAGCTTCTTCACAGTGGATACGAGGCTTTCAGTTTCGTGTCGATCGGCAATGTAGTCGATCACGACGCTCGCTCCCTCGGCTGCGGCCGCGAGAACGATGGCTTCGCCGATGCCACTGTTTCCTCCGGTGACGATGATGCTCTTGCCTTCCAGAAGCATGCGTGTTCCTCTCCGACCCAGCTTGGAGGGTCTTCGGAATAGTAAGCCTCAATTTTGGTAGCTGCATGGGAGCGGCGTGCTAGCGACGTGCTGGCGCAGCTTCTACTCCGTGTGAGGTGTGAGTTGCATCCGTGATTCATGGATGTTCGCTGTGGATTCTGGTGCAGATATTGAAATCATCCACGCGTGCGCGCACTGTAAAAAAAGAAGGCCGTTTCGATGACCGGACGATCCCCCTCGTCCCGCTCACGGCCGGGAAGTGAGACAACCAGCGTGCGTGAAAGACGGAGCACACCGGCCACCCAGGCAGTCCATGGCATCGATCGCCTGGTGCGCAATGTGCGCACGGGCCGATTCGAACGAAGCCTCTCGGCCCTCACTGCCGGCGGCGCACTTGTCACCGCAGCGGAGATCTTTTTTGAGCATGACAAGGCAAGCTTCGGCAACAAATGGATGTGGGTGCCCGTCGTCCTCGGACCCATCGGCGCCGTTGCTGGAGTGGCTGGGGTTGTCAGCCACCGCGCAGCCAAGACCGTGCTCCCAATCGTGTCCGCAACGATCATCGCGAATGGATTCCAGGGACTCTGGCTCCACGGTCGAGGCATCAAACAAAAACCGGGCGGGTGGAAGAATTTCCGGTACAACATGGAGATGGGGCCACCTCTCATGGCACCACTTCTCGTCACCCTCGTTGGCGGCATGGGCCTGCTGGCCGCGATCCTTCGGCGCGAGAAATGAGCGCGCTGCCTCTGCGCCCGATAAACAGCGGCACAACACATGGCGGAGTTCGCTTCCCGGGATTCGACGTCACCACCCAATCCCAGAATTGGGATGACGTAACGCGCGCCACCGTGATGAGCCGGATGGAAGCGGCGCCCGAGCCACACTTTTTCAGCGAGAAGGAGCAGGTCACGGCATCTGCCCTACTCGACCAGCTCCTGTACCAGCGCGAAGATCCGCGCATCCCGGTCATGCAGATGGTCGACGCACGTCTCGCAAGTCACGAAACCGATGGCTGGCACTACGAAACCATGCCAACGGACGACCAGGCTTGGCGCGACTCGCTCGCGGGCTTGGACGACGACAGCACCGATCGCTACGGCCATCCGTTTGCCGAGTGCGCGTGGGACGAGCAGAAGAGTCTTCTCCAGAGCATCCAGGATCTCGGTGCTGCACAGTGGCATGGAATGACCGCCTCGCAGGTGTGGAGCCTCTGGACCCGCTACGGATGCACCGCCTTTTACGCGCATCCGCTCGCGTGGAACGAGATCGGCTTCGACGGCCCCGCCTACCCGCGCGGCTACAAAAACATTGGCGTCGACCGGCTCGAAGGTATCGAGGTGCACGACGCCCACCCGGCTGACGACCCACTTCGGACGAATGCCGCTCACTCGCGAGGAGTACAGCGATGACCGACGTGAAAGAACGCAACGAGTCTGCGTGGCTCATGACTAGCGATGGCGCACGAATGGAACCGGCACTCCGCAAGAACATGCGCCAGTTCTCCGACGAGGATGTGGTGGACCTCGTCATCGTTGGGTGCGGCGCAGGTGGGTCGACCCTTCTGCAGCGCATGGCCAGGTCGGGAGCGCGCGTTGTCGCGCTCGACGCCGGACCGTTTTGGGATCCGGAAACCGACTGGGTGAGTGACGAGGCGGGCTCGCACGGCCTCTATTGGACCGAACCCCGTGAAATTGGCGGCAGTGACCCCGTGCCACTCGGCTCGAACAATTCCGGGCGCGGCGTCGGTGGCTCGATGATCCACTACGCGGGGTATACGCCGCGGTTCCACCCGAGCGACTTCCGTATCCTGACCAACGACGGTGTCGGCACAGACTGGCCAATCGACTACCCAGACCTGAAGCCCTATTACGATGCGATCGAGGGTGAGTTGCCGGTCTCGGGCGAGCAGTGGCCGTGGGGAGATCCGCATTCCTACCCTTATAGC
>JBDTIM010000054.1:0-12490 GCA_039936355.1 Lacisediminihabitans sp.
GTTGTAGATCTTCACCAGCAGGTGGTTCTTCTGGTTGAGCGCACCCTCGATCTTCTGCCGCAAGATGTTCTCGTCAAACAAATCCTGAATCCGGATGCCGACCCGGTTGATCTTGTCGGCATAAGCCGGTCCAATGCCCCGCCCGGTGGTTCCAATCTGGCGCTTGCCGAGAAACCTCTCCGTCACCTTGTCGAGCGTGCGGTGGTACTGGGTGATGACGTGCGCGTTGGAGCTGACCAAAAGTTTCGAGACGTCGACGCCGCGGGCGCTGAGCGCGTCGAGTTCTTCGAAGAGAACCTCGATGTCGATGACGACACCGTTGGCGATGACCGGGGTGACGCCCTCGGTGAGGATGCCGGACGGCAGCAGGTGCAGCGCGTATTTCTCGTCGCCGACGACGACGGTGTGTCCGGCGTTGTTGCCGCCGTTGAACTTGACGACGTAGTCGACACGGTCACCGAGCAGATCGGTGGCCTTGCCCTTGCCTTCGTCGCCCCATTGGGCGCCGATCAGAACGATTGCAGGCATAACTGATCCCTTCGAAAGAAGTGGGGGATTGCACCCAACTCTATCGCGAAGACGTCGCCCACCCGCGATCTATATCGTCAGCACGATGGGTGAGATAGCATGGCAACTCATTCGATCTCGATGGCCGCAATCAAGCGTGGCCAGCGTGGTTTTTCTGGCTCTCTTCCTTCTGTCTAGACCGGTCCCGGCGAGCTACCCGGCGGCGCAGGCCGTCCGTCCCGCCGCTTTTCGCACGAACCCCAGGAATTCGTCGATGCCACGCAACTCGTAGTCGACCCCCGCCGGGATCCAGGCCAGGATGCCCAGCACGAGTTCAGCGGTGTCCGCGCCGATCGGCACGCTGGTTGTCTTGGCGTCGATCGCTACCGCGGCCTGGGCCCACGGCACGGGTCAAAGTGATCGCACACGGCCGCCACCGGCATCCGTGGCACCACCTCCGACTGGAAGCTGCGGCGCGTGAACGCGACGGCCACAGCATTCACTCGAGCCCGAGCCGATCGGCCAGTTCCGGACCGAACCACCGGCGGCGCGTCTGAAGCAGAGCGGCGGCGCGCCACGGCTGTCCGCTGAACGGGCACCCGCAAATGTTGTGCCGATCCCACCGACTCCAAGCGAGTTCCCCAACGCGCTAGTGTACGACGCGGAATCAGGCCGATTTAGTGTCGGCGAGGGTGTCATTTCTGATGCGACGCCCGCTACGCGGGACTATGCGGTTGGCGGTGTTAACGCCATCGACGAATGGTCTCCTGTCGGCGGGCGGTCCCGACCCGTTATCGGTAAAAGACGCGTCTCGAGCCTAATGACCCTCCAGTCAAATCATTGGAGGAACCAATACACACGTGATCTCGTTGATCTCCTCAACGCCATCGGGTTACTGATCGATCTTGGAGCACCACAAGCGGAAGCGCTCACGACCTACTTGCGCGTGACAGCATTGAAGGAATCGCAGGTTCAGCAGCCGCCTCGACTGACGTCGTAACCTACATCGATGGGACGGTGGTGAGCCCTGACTGGCAAGCTGGATTCGATCTGGCCTCCCTGTAACGCCATCGAACTGTAAGTTCCACGCCGAGCTCGCACCCAAGCCGGAAGTTCCATGGTGTTTGGCGGCTAATTCAACTTTGGGTTCCACGGAATATCGCGAATTTTTGGACTCCATCACCATCCACGTGAACGCAGCTGGAGGTACTCACCCGGCACGAAGAATGCGTTGTCGCCGGGTTGCTCGACGTCAATCATGATTATGTCGTCATCTCGGGTGAGAGCCGTGAACTCGTCGCCGACCGACACCCCGTTCATGCACTGCCTCACGGTTGTCAGGAGTGAGGCTCCTCTTTCGCGAGGTGCTTCAGCTCGAGCGGACTCTCAAGTTGCAAGAGCACTGCAACTCTTCAGGCCGGCGCTCGGGTACGTGAGACGTCCAGGTAGTCAACGTCCGCGATGACGTCGATCACCGAGAGAGGCGTAGCGCGCGGAGTGGTCATGCGAGGTGCATTTCTGGACAATAACGCCTACCTCGTCTGGGTTCACATTCAAGGACTCCTTGCCCGTGAAGATGTACGACAAGACCCACCCGATCGAATAGATCTCGTTCCCGATGCCACAGTCCTCGAAGCGATCGAGTAGGGGGTCGCGGATGGATCCGCGCATCTCTGCGCGCGCGTGAACGCCGATGTCTGGTCTTTGACAAGCCGGAAGTCGCTCAATTTGACGAGCATCGCAGCACCGCCGACCATCTTAAGTATGACGTTCTGCAGACTGACGTCCCGGTGGAGCAGCTCCCTGTTATCGAGGTAGTTGAGTCCGTAGAGGAATTGGAGCGCGATGCGAAGCCGGGGTGCCGTTGCTCTTGGCGACATAGTCGCGCAGCGTCTCTTCGCAGTACTCCATAAGATATTTGGTGCTCAGCGCGTAACCAACCAAATCGAAGGAAACACGGCTACACCGCCACTCAGGATTCGAACTATGGAGGCTTGCTGATGAAGGCAGAGGGAGGCGCGCCTCCGGCGCCAAGCCGTGGCGCGTCCTCGGCTTGATCGCACGGGGCAGGCCGGACTGCGTCGGCCAACGCCCTTGACCACTCCGCCTCGCAGCTGAGAACTGACCACCTTTCTGGGTAAGTGAGTGTGAGCATGATATCGCCGCCATTGTGGCTCATTTACGTTACATATCTAGTAAGCGCAAATTATTGACTCGCACGTATTCGAGTGATTAAGCTCGATGGCGGGACCATATGGCAGCAAACGATCGCAGAGGATCTGGCAATGACTGATAGTGACGAGAGCTTCACGGTCAGTACGGGTGTGGACCGGCTGTGCTCCGATGTGTCACTTCTTACGCGCTACGACGGTACGGTCGCGCGGGGGTTGTTTACCAATTTCACTGGGACGATGCCGGACCTGACCAGGAACATCGACTCGATGCTCGGCGCCGGCATCACGCTGAGCGCACTTTTCAGTCCGGAGCATGGGCTGTGGGGCAGTGCGCAGGCTGGAGAGACTGAACCCGCGGGTGTGGATGAGTACACTGGCCTGCCGGTGTATGACACATATCGGCGTCAGGGAAAGGCGCTCGACGCCGTGCTGCACGATTCGGGGATTACCGAGCTCGTGATCGACCTGCAAGACTGCGGGGTTCGCTTTTACACGTATATCTGGTCGATGTTCGATGTGATGGTTTCCGCCGCGCGCCTGTGCATACCGGTCACGGTCTTGGACCGGCCTAATCCGCTCGGTTGCTTGGAAGCGCAAGGGCCAGGGCTGCTTGCCGAATGCTCGAGCTTCGTCGGGCGGGTTTCGATACCGCTGATCCACTCAATGACGATGGGAGAGCTCGCCGGATGGTTCAATGCGGCAGAGGTTCCCGAACTCGCCGGTCGGCCAGCCGAGCTGCAGGTCATCAGGATGGCGAACTGGAACCGAAAAACACCCGTCGCAGATGCCGTACGACCGTGGGTGTCGCCGTCGCTCAACCTACCCACACCGACGACCGCGCACGTGTATCCGGGCACCTGCCTGTTCGAGGGTACGAATGCCTCCGAGGGGCGTGGGACGACGCATCCGTTTGAGATGATCGGAGCAGGGTGGGTCGATGCGCGATATGTCCAGGCCCTGCGCGAACGCGAGTTGCCGGGGGTTCTGTTCCGCGAAATTTATTTCGTGCCGACGTTCGACAAGTGGCAATCCGAACGAATACGCGGAGTCCAACTGCATGTCGTTGACCCCGTGGCGTTCCAGCCTCTGCAGACCGGAGTGGCAATGATCCAAGCGATGGCGAAATTGTATCCGGGCGATTTCCAGTTCTTGGTGCAGGAAACAGAAGGAAACCAGCCCTTCATTGACCTGCTCTGGGGCAGTGACGTGCTGCGCACCCGAACGGATCTGGATTATCCTTCACTTCTCGCGGCGAGTCCAAAACCGAGGACAATTGACACTGATATCCGACTCTATGCCTGAGGTTATGGAAGCTTCAGGCGTCGAGCCCCTGCCACCTACACGAGCCACAGAGGTGCGATGAGCATTCAAACTAAGATCCAAGCTACGGCGGATTCACTGTCACCAGCCTCGCGTCGCGTTGCCGATGCGCTGATGGCCAATCCGTGGCTGGCTACGAACAAAACCATCACCGAACTCGCGCACATGTGCGACACGTCGGAGACGTCCGTCGTCCGGTTCTGTCGGAGCATCGGGTTCAGCGGTTACTCCGACTTGCGCCTCGCGCTTGCTACCGAGGTGGGGCGTGAAGCCGCCCAGTTCAACGACGATGCACGCTACGGATCCGACATCAACAGCAGCGATTCGTTGGCCGATGCGGTCTCGAAGATCGCGTTCGCCGAGCGACTCGGCATCGAGGAAACGATCGCTAACCTCGATATGGAAGTCCTCGTCAAAGTCATCGATGCGCTGGACCAGGCAGACAAGATTATCAGCTTCGGCATCGGTGCCAGCAATCTGGTTGCGATGGACTTACAGAACAAACTGCTACGCATCGGGCGGACCGCATTCGCCTTCGGAGGCACCCACGACGCGATGACCATGGCAGCGCTGTCCAGACCCGGTGACGTCGCCATCGCCCTGTCACACAGCGGGACCACCCTCGAGCCCCTCGAGCTCCTTCGGCTTGCCAAGAAGCGAGGCGCGCTGGCAGTAGCGATCACCAATGTGTCTGACTCGCCGCTGGCCGCTGCCGCAGATCTCGTGCTCTACACGGCAGTTCGCGAGACAACCTTCAGATCCGGTGCAATGGCCAGCCGAACCGTTCAGCTAGCCGTGATCGACTGCATCTTTGTCGGAGTGGCACAGCGCCGGTATGAGCAAACGGTGCAGGCGCTCAAATCAACTTCTGAAGGAACCGAACTTCTCAAGAAAAAACCCTAGGAGTTGGCGATGCCGGAGCGAATCTTGGCAATTGGTGCACACATTGGCGACATGGACCTGGCTGCTGGTCCCTACCTCGCTCAGAATGTCTTGGCCGGCGGTGAAAGCTTCCTGCTCGCACTGACGCCGGGCGAACGAGGACACCCGCGGATGCCGATCCTTGAATACAAGAAGCAGAAGATTAGCGAAGCTAAGTCGCTCGCATCCGCGATCGGGGCGCGGTTCGAGGTGTTCGAGGATCAAACCGACGGAATGCTTCTGCCCGACGACGCGGTGGCTGGGCGAGTCGCACGCCTGATCCGGCAATTCCGTCCGACGATCATACTTGCGCACTGGCCCCACAGCATCCACTCAGATCATGCGAGTGCGTCGCGGATCGCGCAGCGCGCGGACTTTCTCGCTGGCTTGCCCGGATGGGAAACCTCCGACGACCCGGACAACGCACGGCACAGCGCTGCACGGCTGCTGTACACCGACAATTGGGAAGACGCCGAGGGCTTCGAGTATGACCTCGTGACGTCGATTGGCGACCAGGCGTACGAGCGCTGGCTGAGTGGAATTTCGCAGCACGCGTTCGCCCGCGGCGAGACCTACGGTTTTCGGTACATCGACTTCTACAGTGCCCAAATGATCACTCGTGGATGCCTCACTTCTTTGCCGCGCGCCGTTGCGTTCTCAACGGGTGCCGGTAGGCGAGTAACGCAAGTATAAATATCTTCGTAAATCATTGACATAGCTTGTAGCCGCGTCGTATCGTCTTTGTGTACGTGCTGGATCGGGTAGCTCACAGACGAGCATCTTGCCGGTGGTTCAACGAGAACGTGCCTTTGACGAAGGAGTATTGACGATGGAGCCATGCTGCTATCGGGAGTTTCGCCCGGGTGATCTTGACGGCCTGGTCACCGCATTCTCCGCGAGCGCACCGGCGGACGCCGTCACCCGTCAGGCGTTCAGTGACAACGTCCTTTTGGATGAGAACTTCCAGCCTGGCGGGTTGTTGGTCGCCGAGGCCGGCGGTGTCGTGGTCGGTGCGATCTACGCGGTGACAGCACTGTCGGATGCGACTCCCGTTCCCGCCGACGGAGGGTGGATCACGTTCTTTTTCGTGCATCCGGCCTGGCGTCGTCGCGGGATCGGCACCGAACTCGTGGCGCGAGCGGTTGCCTGGCTTGCCGAACACGGCAGCGCGTGGGTGAACTTCGCAGGGTATGCGCCCGCGTACTTCCTGCCCGGGCTTGACGAGGCAATGTACCCGGATGCGATGCGCCTGCTGACCAATGCGGGCTTCGACACCGAGTATTCCGCCGTCGCAATGGACATGAATCTCGCCTGCTATCACACACCAGACGACGTGCTCGAGTTGCGCGCACTACGTGAGGCGGAGGGCTACACATTCGCGCCGTCCGGCTACGGCGACCTGCCTGAGGCCATCGCCTTCGCGGCCGAGAAGCTCGCTCTGGACTGGGGCCAGGTGATCGGTGAGTCGATTCGGAGGTATGGCCACCCGGAGCGAGTGCTGATTAGCCGCGATTCCACCGGTGCAATCGTCGGATTCGCCATGTACGCCTCGTATGGAGGAATCGTCGAACGGTTCGGCCCATTCGGCGTCGACGAAAGCAAACGAGGTACGGGGCTAGGCAAGATTCTGTTGCATCAGACCCTCACCCAGATGCGCTCGGAGGGTGCACACAGTGCCTGGTTCCTCTGGGGAGAAGAAGACGGCCCCGCGGCTCGCCTCTACCTCCAGACCGGCTTCGCGGTAACGAGAAAGTTCAACGTAATGCACAACGTCAATAGCAAGGGAGAGGTTCAATGAGACCAGTAAAGAGATTCTTCGGCATCGCGGCAGCCGTCACGATCAGCGCCATGGCGCTGGCGGGTTGTTCCGACGGAGGAACAACAGTAAACGGCGGAAGCGGCGGCACGGTACCGAGCGTGCTAAGCATCATGGCAAATACCGTTCCCTCGTACCAGCGCAACTTCAACCCGTTTTCACCCAGTGTCAACCTGGGTACGGTCGGGTTCGTTTACGAGCCCTTGATTCTCAATTCGCCAGCCCAAGCCCAGGGCATCCCATGGTTGGCAACGGCGCTCGCCTGGTCCAACGGGGGTAGGACGGCGACCTTCACGATCCGCGATGGTGTGAAATGGTCTGACGGGAAGCCGTTCACGGCGGAAGACGTCGCGTTCTCCTTCAACCTGCTGGTGACGAGCCCCGCAACGAATATCACCGCGTTGCCGATCTCAAATGCGACGGCCAGTGGCAACACGGTAACCGTCAACCTCAGTCAGGTTGGCTACGCGTACGAGCAGGCGCTCGGCAACTTCACACCGGTGCCGAAACACCTCTGGGCATCGCAGGATGCGACCAAGTGGACGAACCCGACTCCAATTGGTACCGGGCCATACACGCTTGGCGCGTTCTCAACGCAGCTCGTCACGTACGCGAAGAGCAAGAGCTACTGGCAGGCCGACAAAATCAAGGTAGACAAGATCGAATACCCGGTTGCCACCCCGGAAACATTTGTCAGTAACCTCGGAGCCGGCAAGTACGACTGGGCGGGCGGGTTTGTCCCCAATATCGACAAACTCTTCGTCAACAAGGACCCGAAGCACAACAAGTACTGGTTCCCCGGCGACAGCCTGACCAACCTCGTGATGAACGTGCAGAAAGCGCCATTCAATGATGTGAATCTGCGTAAGGCCATCAGCCTTGCCGTCGACCGCAACGAACTGGCCAAGGTCGCTGAGCTCGGGTATGTACCGATTGCAAACCCGACTGGGCTTGTGCTGCCGGCAATGCAGAGCTACATGGATCCGCAGTACGCGAATGCCAAGTTCACTTACAACGTGAGCGAGGCGAACAGCATACTGGATAGCGCCGGCTACACGAAGGGTCCTGACGGTATCCGTGTGTCTCCCGACGGCAAGAAACTGTCGTTCGACATCACGATCCCCTCCGGCTACACCGACTGGGTAACGATGGCCAAGTTGTTGCAAACGCAATTGCAGAAGGTGGGAATCCAAGCTAATCCGCAGGGAGTCTCATCAACGTCATGGTCGAACGAGTTGCACGCCGGTACGTTCCAGATGAGCTTTTACTACCCAGGGATCGGAACGGGTCCGTACGACCTGTACCGCTCGTTCATGAGTAAGGAATTGAGTGCGCCGGCGGGCCAGTCTGCGACGCTGAACTACGGCCGGTGGGAAGACCCGCAAACCGAGAAGTACCTGGCGGCGTACGGCAACACGGGCGACAAAGCAGCGCAGAAGGCAGCGATCCAGGGACTAGAGGGCATTGTCGTCAACCAGCTCCCATCCATCCCGCTGCTGCAGGGCGCGAACTGGGATGAATACCGCACTGCGAACTTCACCGGCTGGCCGGACGCGCAGAATCCGTACGCGCTGGGAGCGCCATACCAGTTCCCGGATAACCTGCTCGTAATAACCCACTTGACGCCCGTCAAAAAGTGAAGTGATAGCGGCCCCTGAAGGAATGCAATGAAGTACTTTCTGAGGAAGCTCGGTCTCTACGCGTTCATCGCCTGGGCCGCTATCACGCTCAACTTCCTGATCCCCCGACTTATGCCGGGGGATCCGGTGGGCCTTCTCGTCAACAAGCTGCACGGAAACATCGATCCCAACGCCATCGCAGCTCTGAAAAAGGCATTCGGTATAACTAACGCGCCGATGATCAACCAGTACTGGGACTACCTGGTGAACTTGTCGCATGGCGACCTCGGCGTTTCGCTCACCTATTACCCGGTCCCCGTCTCTGACGTCATCACCAGTGCGCTGCCGTGGACTCTTGGTCTCGTCGGCATCACCACCATCATCAGTTTCTTCGTCGGGACCGCTCTCGGAATCTGGCTCTCCTGGCGGCGAGGCACCTGGACGGACAGTATCGTGCCTGCGATGACGTTCTTCAGCGCCGTGCCGTACTTCTGGCTGGCGCTGGTACTCGTCCTGATTTTCGGGGTCACGCTCGGATGGGTCCCCCTCTCGGGAGCGTACGACACAGGAACAACGCCGGGAGTCAACGCACCGTTCATCGGTTCGATACTGCAACACGCAGTGTTGCCGGCGGTCACGATAGTCCTGGCGTCCTTCGCCGGGTGGATCCTCGGCATGCGCAACATGATGATGACGACGCTTGGCGAAGACTACGTCTCGATGGCAGAAGCGAAAGGATTGCGGACACGCACGGTAATGGTTCGATACGCCGCACGCAATGCGATCCTGCCGTCGGTCACCTCGTTTGCGCTGGCGCTCGGCTCTGTCGTCGGCGGCTCGATTCTCACCGAGGTGATCTTCAACTATCCTGGCGTCGGCTACACGCTCTTCCTCGCCGTCCAGAGTCAGGACTTCCCCCTGATGCAGGGACTTTTCCTGATCATCTCCCTCACCGTGATCGTCGCCAATCTGCTGGCCGACATTATCTACATCTTCCTAGACCCACGAACCCGATCGGAAGGCTGAGTATGAAAATCACCTCCCTGTGGCCGAAATCCGGCAAAGTTCGTGCAGGCCTCATCATCGTCATCTTCTTCATCGCGCTTGCGCTTTTTGGTCCGTTGATCGCGCATTACAGCCCGGAAGCGACCGGTTCGGACGTGCTGAGTCCTCCGACACTGAAACACTGGCTCGGCACAACACAGACCGGCGAGGACATCTTCAGCCAGTTCGTCAATGGCGCACGCCTGTCGATGCTGGTCGGCCTTTTCGTAGCGGTGTTTTCAAACATCTTCGCGGTCGTCGTAGGCATGATCGGCGGATATTTCCGCGGCGTCACCGATGCGGGGATGTACATCATCACCTCCGTGTTTCTCATCATCCCCGGCCTACCACTGTTGATTGTGCTCACCGCATACATCCCAAGCAGGGGGCTGCTGTCGATCGCCATCGTGATCGCGGTCACATCGTGGGCTGGCACGGCGAGGGTGCTGCGCGCTCAGACGCTTTCTCTGCGCAAACGGGATTTCGTGGAAGCGGCGCGAGCGACCGGCGAGTCACGCTGGCGCATTATCTTCGCCGAGATCATCCCGAGCGAAGTACCGCTGATCGCCTCCGGCTTCCTCTTCATGGTGATTGGTGGCATCCTCGCCGAAGCAGGTCTGTCCTTCCTCGGCTTGGGCAGCCTGACCACAGTCAGCTGGGGATCCATGCTGTACTTTGCCGAATCTGGTCAAGCTTTCCTATACGGGGCTTGGTGGTGGTTCGTTCCACCGGGGCTCGCGATCGCGGTCATCGGTGCCGGTCTTGCCTTGATCAATTTCGGCATCGACGAATACGCCGACCCGCGGTTGCGAACGGGGCGGAAACTGAAGAAATCCGACCGACGGGGTACACGTGCGCTGGAAGGCGGAATGACCAGCTTGCGTACCTCGCTGGCGGACGAACCGGAGGCGGTAGGTGACCCGACGATCGACGCCCGGGCTGCACTAAACGACGAGTACGAACGGGCCGCAGCTGTCATCCGGCCACCGCGGCGGCTGCCGGGCGAGACAATCTTGGACATCCGTCACGTGCGAGTCGACTATCCGACGGCCCACGGAACAGTGCATGGCGTGCGCGACGTATCGCTCGTGCTGCGTCGAGGCGAGATCCTTGGCCTTGCCGGGGAGTCCGGCAGCGGCAAGTCGACCTTGACCAACACGGTCGCCCGGCTGCTCAGGGCTCCGGCGCAGGTCATTGGCGGCGAAGTGCTGTACTCACGCCCCGGTCAACTTCCGGTTGACGTGCTGAAATTCTCCGCCGAGGAGTTGCGGCGTTTCCGCTGGGCGGAACTCTCAGTCGTGTTCCAGAGCGCGATGAACGCACTGAACCCGGTCATCTCGATTTGGGGCCAGTTCGATGACGTGCTGCGCGTTCATCGGCCGAGCATGAAAAAGTCCGAGCGGCTCGCGTTGGCGAAGGACATGCTCGTGCGTGTCGGTATCGACGGCGACCGGGTGCATTCGTATCCGCACGAGCTGTCCGGAGGGATGAAGCAACGGGTTGCAATCGCAATAGCCCTCGTGCTCAACCCGGACATCATCATCATGGACGAACCGACGACCGCCCTCGATCTGCTCGTACAACGCGAGGTGATCGAGCAGATCATGAAACTGCGGGACGACTTCGGGTTCGCAGTCGTGTTCACGACGCACGATCTTGCGCTGCTACTGGAAATCTCGGATTCGATCGCGGTCATGCAAGCGGGTCGCCTGGTCGAGTATGGGCCGGCCGAGGCCATCCAAACCGAGGCGGCCCACCCGTATACCCGCGCGCTGCTGGATTCCCTCGCCGAGTTGGGAGCAAGACTATGAACAACGGCGTTGGTGACGTCATCCTGGAGGCGCGCAATCTGACAAAGGAGTTCCCCTCTGGATCGCGGCGGAGACGGTTTGGCCCGCGACCCACTTTCCGCGCAGTCGACAACGTGTCTTTGTCCCTGCGGCTGGGCGAGGTGGTCTCACTCGTCGGCCAAAGCGGCAGCGGAAAGAGCACGGTCGCGCGACTGCTCGCGCAACTTTACAAGCAAACATCAGGCCAGATTTTGCTGGACGGCGAAGAAATAGCCGCCACGTCCGGCCGGGCCTTCATCGACTATTGCGGATCCGTACAAATGATCTTGCAAGACCCGTTTGCCTCGCTGAACCCCCTGCACAAGATCAGCTACATCCTCGGGAGGGCACTCAAAATTCACTCGCCCGAGTTGCGGTCGGCAGAGATTCGCGAGCACAGCCTCGCGCTGCTGCAGCGTGTCAACCTCCGTCCGGCCGATCGGTACATTGACCGATTCCCCCACGAGCTCTCCGGTGGTGAGCGGCAGCGGATCTCGTTTGCGCGTGCCCTCGCCGCGAATCCGCGGATCCTGCTCGCTGACGAACCGGTGTCGATGCTCGACGTGACTATTCGCAAGGAGATGCTCGACCTGCTTAACGTGCTGCGTGTCGAGGAGAACCTCGCCGTGCTTTACGTAACACATGATCTGGCCAGTACGTGGTCCTATTCCGACGAGACCCTTGTCATGTATGAGGGCTCCGTCGTCGAGCGCGGTAATAGTAAGGACATCATCGACGCACCACAGCACGAGTACACAAAGCGTCTTCTGGCTGCAGCTCCCGACCCGGCACGGCGCCGCACGCGTTGAGGTTTTGTGCGGACGGACTGGCGCTAGGCGTTGGGGCGGGTATGGCGCCCCTCGAAGGACGAGTTGCGCGTCAGCGGCCGCGCAGGATGCGCGCAGCGGCCTGAGCGCTCGCACGCGAGGCGCCAAAAATGAGTATGGCGCACGAAACCGGCGGCCGCGGTGCGTCAGACCAACCCGCGTCGATGACGACCGAATCGGGCCGAGTCGCGCCAACGGCGTCGAGTGCGGCCGCATTCGCTTCACTCCGGCCACCCAATGCAATGTGGTCAATTTGTGTGACCTCCCGTAGCGCCAACGTAAAGAGATCCGGACCGTCGCCGACGACCACTGCAGCGCGTTCGGCGAGAGTGGAGCCGTCGAACCTGCCGACGTCGCCGGGCGTCGGCTGATCCCGTCGCCAAGCCGGGAGCCTCGCCACGCTGGCTGCCGCCTCCTCGACGAGTGAGACAGG
>JBDTIM010000055.1:0-5570 GCA_039936355.1 Lacisediminihabitans sp.
GCCTCGACGCTTGATAGCGCGGAGTATGAGCGCTTTGCCGTTCCGAAGAACAGGCTCTTCACCGCCGGGTTGACGTTGGCGGAGCGGATGAATGCCTCTCGCACCTTTTCGTCGTTGAACGGCGCAATGCTGGAGTTGAGTTCGATGCGGTTGGATGCTCCCGGCCTCGGCGCGTTGACATGCTGGAGCTTCTTCGTCTTCTCGGCTGCCGCAATGGTGTCTGGCTGTGCGTTATCTATGACGTCGACCGTGCCCGCCTGCAGGGCCGCGTAGCGAGACGCGGAATCTGGCAAGAAGCGCCACTGAATGGACTTGAGGTATGCAGGCCCAACGTGCGCGGCATCTGCTGGCGGCGAGTTGTAGTCGTTGTTGCGTACAAGGGTGATCGACTGCTGACGATCCCATTTCTTCACGATGAATGGCCCGGTGCCCACGGGGGAGGCGCAATTCGCCTCCTGACTGCGCTTCAGCGCGGTCGGTGACTCCATCGCAAGCCACGGCTGCGAGAGCGAGTCAAGCAGGGCGCTATCCGGCGAGCTGAGCGCGATGCGTGCGGTATGGGCATCGATGGCGGTCACCTTGGCCACTTTGGCGAGGGCAAGGTATCCGGTGGAAGACCCCGTCGAGGGATCCTGAAGGTGGGCAATGTTTACGGCGACCGCAGTAGCGTCGAATGGAGTTTTATCGGTGAATTTTACGTTGTCGCGCAGGGTGAAGTCCCAGCTAAGCCCGTCTGAAGACTCCGTCCATCTGGTGGCAAGCCAGGGGATGATCGTCCCGCTCTTGTCCTTGGAGACCAGGGATTCGAGGTATTGCGTTGCCACGAGCGCCTGTGGGTAGTTGCCACCAACATGCGGGTCTAGGCAGGTGGGTTCCGCGTCACCGCTCGCGTAGACCAGCGTGCCGCCGGAGACCGGTGTCGTGCCCGCGGATGGCGTTGTGCTGCATCCGGCGACGAGGACGGCAATCGAGGCAATGCCGACAAGGGTGGGGAAAATGCGTTTCACGGGCGACTTTCTCTGGGGTGATTGTGTGAGCAAGAGCTATTGTTGGACTCAGTTCATTATTACGCACAATGAAGGCGAGCGTTCGCATGAGACACGATTCGGTTGGCCGCCCACGGTCGTCTTCACGCGGAATCTTGGAAGATGCGGCCCTCGAACTGTTCATCGAACAGGGCTACGCGGCAACCACAATCGAACACATCACCCAGCGTGCTGGCGTTGGGCGCACCACCTTCTTCAACTACTTCGAGTCCAAGAGCGACCTGCTCTGGCTCGAAGTGGACGCCGGGATAGACCGCGTGATCGAGGAGCTGAAGATGGTGCCACAGGGTGTGCCGGTCATTGCAGCGCTGCGTGAGGTCTTGCTGGTAGTCGCGGCCGAGTTCGGGGTCGACCGAGTCCCTCTGGCGTTCACGCAGGGCGAGCTCATCGGGAGCGAAGCCGAGGCCACAGCGTCCGGACTCACCCGCTTTGCCAGGCGGGCGGATAGCCTTGCCGGCTTCCTCGCTCCCCGTCTCGCTGACACGCAGGGCGAGCTGGTTGTCCTCGCTGCGGCCAACGCACTCGCCGGAGCCGTTTCCGCCGCCTGGGAGGTGTGGGCGCGCGACGGTATCGCCCGGCGGCCCCTCACTGAGTATGTCGCCGACGCAGTCGACCTGGTTATTACCGGGTTGGGCCACTCGTTGGAGCAGTGACTCTTGCCCTAGCCACGCTTCACAATCCGGCTCCATGCTCGTCGAAACCATAGACGATGCCGACGCCGGGGTCGCACTCCTTGCCTCATTCGGGACGGGTCTAAAACTGCTGCGCACACGGCGGGCCCGTGACCTTCGTAGACTTCCAGTGGCGACGCATCCGATCACAGTTCGCCGCGGAGGTGGACTGCACGGTGTCAGTTCAGCCCGCGACAGTTCGCACCGCTGTGGGGCTGGTGCGCCTGCTTGGCGCGGCGGTCTGTGTGACGGCACTGATTTCGAGGTTCGTCTGGGGGCTTGGAACCGTCACGTTCACTCCGGCCAACTTCTTCGCCTATCTCACGATCCAAAGCAACCTCGCGTTCGTGACAGTGACGGCGACTGCGGCGATTATGGCTTTGCGGATGCCGCAGGATCCAGGGTGGCTTACGACGGCACGCGCCGTCGCCCTCAGCTGCACGGTCTCCGCTGGCGCGGTTTATGCGCTCCTTGTGCAACAGGCGGGGATGCGCGGGGTTCCCATCACCGTGCCGTGGTCTGACCAGGTGCTGCACTTCTGGCTCCCTACCCTGGCGATTCTGGAATGGGTGCTCGCGCCAGGCAGGGGTCGCGCGCGTTGGCGAACGGTGTTTCTTGTGCTCGGCTACACCGTGCTGTGGGGAGTGCTCACGCTCGTCCGTGGTCCCATCGTCGGGTGGTACCCATACTTCTTCCTCGATCCGAAACAGGTCGGCAGCGTGGGTGAGTTCTTTCTGTTCAGCGGTGTGGCTCTCGTGTCGTTCGGGTCGATCTCTTCGGGGATTGTGGCACTCGGTCGCATTCGTCCGCTGTTCTCGAGGCTGCTTGCCAGCATGAAGGGGGGTGTGGGTCAAAATAGCGCGGGCCACGAGAATTCGGACCAAAAGCATACTGGTGAGAAAGGTGCGATCCAGCCCGTTGCTGGTGAGGGTCCGGCGAGACTAAGCGTCGGCGAACGGCCGTAGTGCTGTCATCGCGCTCGCGCTGAGCTCAGCGTCGTTCAGCATGGCGACCCGGGCAGCCGCCGCACCGCCCACGAGCCCGACCAGTACCGGTTCTCCGATAATCGGCTGGAGGTTGATCCAGGACGTCAGGTCGTCGTCGGTGCCGACCAGGTTCCAGATTGCAGCATTCGTCTTCCAGAACTGCGTGTCGAACTTCAACCAGACCGTGTCGACCGTTCCAACACCGAGAGCGGCGATTGCCGTACGGTGAGTGAGCGGTAGCAAGGGGGAGAACGCGAGGGAATTCTTCTTGAGCACCCCGAGTGGGACGGTCACGACAACGCGATCGACACGCAATGACTCGCCGGTGCCGAAGCGCAGGCTCACCCCTGTTTCGCTGTAGGCAATCTCGGAGACAGGGCTGGAGAGGGCAGTCTTTATCCCGTGAAGCGCGTCAGTGACGAGATTGTCAAAACCCCCAGTAACCACGCGATTGGGGGCAGCCTGGTCAGCCCCGTACCAACTCGACAGCTGCTGGGGATCGGCTCCGCTAAGCGTCGCCCGTGCCTCCAGGTATTGCTGCAGCATTGCCTCACCATCAAAGCCTTTGGGGGCTGCGCCCTCGGCTGTCTTGGCTGCCCCAGAGCTGTCGAGTGCGGATTCAAGTGACACGTCCTCGGTTTGGTCCATTGCCCAGGCAATTGCAGCGGACACAGCTTCCGGGCCTTCCGGATAGGACTGAGCGGTTGAGGTTGGGGAGACGAAGGTAGATTTCCTGGTCAGTTGAGTAGCGGTATTCGTGCTGTTCAGCCGGGTGAGTACGTCGCTGTCCGACTTGTCAAGCCGCCAACTGCCGAGCTCAACCGCGGTCGGCCAGGCATCCGAGTGCACGGTCTGGATTCTGCCACCAACGCGGCTGCGCGCCTCGATCACGATCACGTCGTAGCCGTCCAGCGACAGCAGGCGCGCGGCTTCCGCTCCGGCGACTCCAGCGCCGATGACAGCCACCTTGTCTCCGTAGCCGGCCACGACCGAAAGATCGGCTGCCGCGCGGGCGCCGGAATGCAGCGCGCCGAGCACCGTAGCGGCGGCGTCTGTCGATGTCGCTTCTCCGGCGAAGAATACCCTGTCGAGGATCGGCTCCCGCAGCGCATCGCGATGTTGAGGAGTCGAACCGACTCTCATGACGCTGTGCGAGCCAAGCGAGTATGGGTCGGACGACCACGAACTCCGCAGCACCGCGCTCGGCTTCGGCAGACCTAGAGCCGTTTTCGTGGGCCCCGGCTTCGGAATCGTGGGTTCCGGAGCGCACGCAGACAACACCAAGAGGGACAAGCCTGAACCTGTCCCGAGAAGGAAGCTGCGACGAGTGAAGGACATCTCTGCGCCAGACTACCCGGAATGCTGGCTGCTCGGACTGCGTGCTCCGTTACCGCGTGTGGAAGACCTCCACTTTACAAGGCTCGGTGAACCGATCCAGATCGGATAGAATCGCAGCACAGGCTTCGATCCGGTCATCACCGGGGAGCCGTCGGAAGAAAAGTCTGGTCGCAGTTTCGTGCTGCGGCTGGTGCTCCTAGAACCGAACGGGTCTGGCCCGTCACAGCCAAGGAACAAGCGGTCGTTTCCACCACGCAAGTGCGGGAGGCGATAAGCGGGGTGGTACCGCGGTGGAAGCGAACGAGCATCCGTCGTCCTCGTGAGAAGAACTACTCACAGGAGTGCCATGATCTATCCGCGCAGTTCAGCTTCAGGCGGCCGAGCATCGAATGATGCAGCATCGGGCGGTGCGCCAGCTGGCGGTACGCCGGGTGAGTCGCTGAGCCCGTCTCCGAGCTTCCCCGCGATCGAAACCGGGATCCTCGCCTTCTGGAAGCGCGACAATACGTTCGCGTCGTCGGTCGAACAGCGCGAGGGCTGCGAGGAGTGGGTCTTCTACGACGGACCCCCGTTCGCAAACGGACTGCCGCACTACGGCCACCTCCTCACCGGATACGCAAAAGATCTTTTCCCGCGCTACCAAACCATGCGGGGCAAACAGGTGCACCGTCGCTTTGGCTGGGACACCCACGGACTTCCCGCAGAGCTCGAGGCGATGCGCCAGCTCGGCATCACCGAAAAGTCCCAGATCGAAGAGATGGGAATCGCGACCTTTAACGCGAAGGCGCGCGAATCGGTACTCGTCTACACAAAGGAGTGGCAGGAGTACGTCACGCGGATGGCGCGCTGGGTCGACTTCGAGAACGACTACAAGACGCTCGACCTCACCTTCATGGAGTCCGTGCTCTGGGCCTTCAAGTGCCTCTACGACAAGGGACTTGCCTACGAGGGATTCCGGGTGCTGCCGTACTGCTGGCACGACGAGACTCCGCTCTCGAATCACGAACTGCGCATGGATGACGACGTCTACAAGATGCGGCAGGATCAGACGGTCACGGTGACGTTTCCGCTGGTGGGTGCTAAGGCTGAGACCCTCGGACTGACCGGTGTTCGGGCGCTGGCCTGGACGACAACGCCATGGACTCTGCCAACGAACCTTGCACTCGCGGTGGGGCCGGACATCCGCTATTCGATCGTTCCCTCTGGCCCGCTCGGCGCTGGAGATGGAGCTGCAGAGGGCGTTGCCGAGTACCTCATCGCGGGGGACACCATCGCGGCTTACGCGAAAGACCTGGGCTACGACTCTGCGGAGGCCGCGCTGGGCGCTATCAACCGCACCGTCCTGGGCAGTGAACTTTCGGGGGTGCGCTATGCCCGTCTCTGGGACTACTACGCGGATGTCGAAACCTGGGGCACCGAGAACGCCTGGCAGATTCTGGTTGCAGACTACGTCGCAACGGGCGAGGGAACCGGCATTGTGCACCAGGCTCCCGCCTACGGCGAGGACGACCAGGTTACCTGTGCTGCCG
>JBDTIM010000056.1:0-6408 GCA_039936355.1 Lacisediminihabitans sp.
AGCGGCATCCGCGTCCTGTTGAACGCGTGAGGTCAGGCTTGCTCTACCGCGGTGAATGCCTCATCGTAAATGGCCAGCGCACGGGCGACCTCATCCGGTGTGACCACGCAGGGCGGTACAACGTGGATGCGGTTCTCGGATGCGAAGGGCAGCAGCCCACGCGACATGAGTTCGGTCTTGAGTGCGGCGATGACGGCGCCCGAGACGGGGCGGCGGCTTGCGGCATCCTCCACCAGGTCGAGCGCCCAGAACACACCGAGACCGCGCACCTCCCCGATCATGGGGTGCTTGGCCGCGAGCGCACGAAGGCCGGGGCCAAGGTGGTCCTCGCCAATCATGCGGGCGTTGGCGACTATGCCCTCATCATCCATCGCGTCGATCGTCGCGACAATCGCGGCCATGGCCAGCGGATGCCCGGAATACGTGAGACCTCCCGGGAACACGACGTCGTCAAAGGCGTTCGCGATGGACTCGGAGATAATCACGCCACCTGCCGGCACGTAGCCGGAGTTCACACCCTTGGCGAACGTAATCAGGTCTGGCACCACGTCGAAGCCCTTAAACGCGAACCACTCGCCCGTGCGACCGAAGCCAGCCATCACCTCGTCCAGGATGAGCAGGATGTCGTACTTGTCCGCGAGGGCGCGCACGCCTGCAAGGTAGCCGGGCGGTGGCACGAGAACACCCGCGGTTCCTGGAATCGTCTCCAGAAGGAGCGCCGCGATGGAGCCGATGCCCTCGGACTGGATCACGCGCTCCAGGTGGTGCAGCGCACGCTCGGTCTCTTGTTCTGGCGTCTCCGACCAGAATTCTGAGCGGTAAGCGAAGGGCCCGAAGAAGTGCACGTGACCACGCGAGTACTCGTTCGGAACGCGGCGCCAGTCCCCCGTCGCCCCGATAGCAGCACCCGTGTTGCCGTGATACGAGCGATACTGCGACAGGATCTTGTCGCGCCCGGTGACGATGCGCGCCATCCGGATTGCGTTTTCGTTCGCGTCCGCGCCGCCGTTGGTGAAGAACACCTTGTTAAACGGGCGTCCCGCCTTCTCGAGGATGCGCTTGGCCGCCTCGCCGCGGGCGAGGCTGCCATGGCCTGGAGCGATCATCGTGAGGATGTCAGCCTGCTTCTTGATGCCCTCAATGACTTTGGGATGCTCGTGCCCAATGTTCATGTTGACCAGCTGGCTAGAAAAGTCGAGATACTGTTTTCCGTCGTAATCCCACATCGTGCTGCCACGTGCTCCAGCCGGCACGAACGGATTCAACGCTCCCTGCGCGGACCAGGAATGAAAGACGTGCGCGCGGTCAAGATCGTAGGCAAGTTTGCCTTCGGCCTTGTCAGGGGTTGCGGGATCGGGGATGGTGCTCATGCTTTTTCCGTTCTGCAGTGTTGTTGTTGTGGTGGTTGCTTGCTCACGCCTTAGCGACGATGTGCTCGCGCAGTGTGGGAATGACGGTCTCACCGTAGACCCGCAAAGTCTCTTCCTTGTTGTCGTGCTGGAGGTACCCGGCGAACTGGTCGACGCCCAGCTCCTTCAGCGCCTTGAGTTTCTCGATGTGCTGCTCAGCGGTGCCAAGCAGGCAGAACCGATCGACGATCTCATCCGGCACAAAGCTGGTGTGCGAATTGCCTGCCAAACCGTGCTCGTTGTAGTCATAGCCCTCTCGCGCCTTAATGTAGTCGGTGAGTGCTTTCGGAACGGTTCCGCCGTCGCCGTACTTCGCTACGATATCCGCGACGTGGTTGCCAACCATGCCACCGAACCACCGGCATTGATCGCGCATGTGGTCGACATCCGTCCCTATATACATCGGAGCCGCGACACAGAACTTGATCGAGAGTGGGTCGCGTCCGGCGGCCTCCGCGGCGTTCCTGACCGACTTGATCATCCACTCGGCGATGTCGAGATCGGCCAGCTGCAGAATGAATCCGTCGCCCACCTCACCGGCTAGCTTAAGCGCGAGCGGGCCGTACGCGGCCACCCAAATGTCGAGTTGGGAACCCGTACTCCAGGGAAACTGCAGCTGTGCGCCGTTGTACTCGACACTCCTGCTGTTCGCGAGCTCCCGAATGACATGAATCGCCTTGCGCAGCGTCTTCAGCGTCGTTGGCGCCCCATTGGTCACCCGCACCGCGGAGTCGCCACGGCCGATTCCGCAGATCGTACGGTTGCCGTACATCTCGTTGAGCGTGGCGTAGAGGGATGCTGTGACGGTCCAGTCCCGGGTGGCCGGGTTGGTAACCATCGGGCCGACCTTCACGCGGTGGGTTTCCGCCAGGATCTGGCTGTAGATCACATACGGCTCCTGCCAGAGCAGGTGCGAGTCGAAGGTCCAGACATGACTGAAGCCGTTCTGCTCTGCGAGCTTGGCGAGCTGCACTGTGCGTGAAGCCGGCGGGTTGGTCTGGAGTACTGTTCCGAAATCCATGGGTCTCCTAGATGAGGTACTGGCTGAGGCCACGCTTGAAATATTTGCCGTCACCCTTGGTGCCGAGGTACTCGCCGCGGTCGACAATGACCTTCCCTCGAGAGAGCACGGTATCGACGTGGCCGTCGATCTCGAACCCTTCCCAGGCGGAGTAGTCCATGTTCATGTGGTGGGTCTTGTTCAGACCGATCGAGGTGTGCCCGTTCGGGTCGTATACGACGACATCTCCATCGGCTCCAGGCTGGATGACACCCTTCTTGCCGTACATTCCGAACATCCGGGACGGTGTCGTCGAGGTCAGTTCCACCCAGCGGGCGAGCGAAATCTGCCCATCAACGACTCCTTGGTACATCAGGTCCATGCGGTGTTCGACAGAGCCGATGCCATTGGGAATCTGGGAGAAATCATTCAGCCCCATATCCTTCTGACCCTTCATGCAGAACGGGCAGTGGTCGGTGGAGACCATCTGGATGTCATTCGTGCGAAGCGATTGCCACATGTGATGCTGGTGCCCTTCCTGGCGCGAGCGCAGCGGAGTCGAGCACACCCATTTGGCACCCTCGAAGCTGCCCCATTCCTTGCTCTGGGCGCCGAGCTGTTCCTCGAGAGAAAGATAGAGGTATTGCGGGCAGGTCTCACCGAACACGTTCTGGCCATTGTCGCGAGCCGCGGTGATTTGTTCGACCGCCTGTTTGGCGCTCACGTGCACGACGTAGAGCGGTGCTCCCGTGAGGTTTGCAATCATGATCGCGCGATGGGTGGCCTCTTCCTCGGCTTGCCAAGGGCGGGTGAGCCCGTGGTACAACGGCGAGGTATTGCCTGCCTCGATGGCCTGCTTCACCAGCACATCTATCATCCCGCCATTCTCGGCGTGCATCATCATGAGCGCGCCGTTCGATGCACCCTTCTGGAATGCGCGCAGAATCTGCCCGTCGTCCGAGAGGAACACTCCCTTGTAGGCCATAAAGAGTTTGAAGCTCGATACGCCCTCCTCGATGAGTTCGTCCATCGCGGTGAGCGATGCATCCTGCACGTCGCTCAGGATTTGGTGAAAGCCGTAGTCGATCGCGCAGTTACCCGCGGCCTTCTCGTGCCACAGCTTGTACTGGTCGAGAATGTTCTGATCGGGGTACTGCACGATGAAGTCGACGATGCTCGTCGTACCGCCGTGCGCGGCCGCGAGCGTTCCGGTCTCGAACGTGTCCGATGCATTGGTCCCACCGAACGGCATTTCCATGTGGGTGTGCGCGTCAACGCCACCCGGGATCACGTATTTTCCCGTCGCGTCGATCACGGTGTCGACGTTGGCCTCGAGGTCAAAGCCGAGCAGCTTCGAGCCGGGGGCGAGTACCGCGGCGATCGTTTCACCGTCGATAAGCACGTCGGCGGATGCTGTACCCGTCGCGTTCACGACGGTTCCGTTCTTGATAAGGGTCTTCATTGACTGCTCCTTAGTTTCGTCACTGAGCCTGCCCGTGCCAGCCGCTGGGCTTGCCGAAGGGACTCGTCGGCAGGCCCAGGCAACGCGGGTTGTTCAGGGTTCGGGGAATCTCGTTACGGCGCAACCGTCGCTTCGTACGATTCCGGACGGCGATCCCGGTAGAACTGCCAAGCGTTGCGAACCTCCCGCAGAACATCCAGATCGAGGTCGCGAATTACAATCTCGGTCTGATCCTGACTGCCGACCTCGCCGACGTAATTGCCACGCGGATCGACGAAGTATGAACTGCCATAGAAAGTCACAGCCTCGTCACCGAACTCCCCGGTCTCGGTGCCAATGCGATTGTTGGCCCCAACGAAATACTGGTTGGCGGCGGCGGCGGCTGGCTGCTCCAGCTCCCAGAGCCGATTGGACAGTCCTGGTTTAGTGGCCGATGGGTTGAACACGATCTGCGCGCCGTTCAGACCAAGTTCACGCCATCCCTCCGGGAAGTGCCGGTCGTAGCAAATGTAGACACCCACCTTGCCGACTGCCGTGTCGAAGACGGGGTAACCCAAGTTGCCGGGGCGGAAGTAGAACTTCTCCCAAAACTGCGGAAGATTCGGGATGTGATGCTTGCGGTACTTGCCAAGGAAACTGCCATCGGCATCGATGACGGCGGCCGTGTTGTAGTAAACACCCGGCATTTCTTCTTCGTAGACGGGGAGCACAATCACCATGTGTAGTTCTTTGGCCAGTGCCTGGAACCGTTCGACAGTCGGACCAGGGACCGACTCTGCATAATCGTAATATTTGGCATCCTCGATAATGCCGAAATACGGGCCGTAGAACAGCTCTTGGAAGCAGATGATCTGGGCTCCCTGTGCGGCAGCATCCCGCGCCAACTGTTCGTGCTTGACGATCATCGACTCTTTGTCGCCAGTCCAGGTTGTCTGGGTTACTGCGGCTCGTACGACGGTCATGTGGACCTCCATTGGTACATTCGATTTGTTATTTTGCGTCGTAAACATTTGTGTGGTATTGGTGTTAACGGCCTTGGCGTAAACATAGATGCTTCGCGTCACCAGATCAATCCCTGACCGTTTGGACACACCATGAAGGCCGTCGCACCGGAGGTGGAAGAACCCACTCCGCACGGAATTGCGACCACGATCGCGCGGATGATTAGCTCTGGTGATCTCGCCCCAGGCGACCGTCTGCCCACTGTTCGTGAGCTCGCGGCCGACCTGAAGATCAGTCCGGCGACCGTTAGCCATGCCTGGCAGGCTCTCTCCGAGGTGGGGCTAATCATCTCCCGTGGGCGCAGCGGAAGCTTCGTACGGGCCACTCCGCGACGCTGGCTTCCGCCGCGATTTCGCGGCCTAGCCGGGCAGATCGAAGCGACCAGACTCGACCTGTCGACCGGCACGCCGGATCCCCTGCTTCTTCCCGCACTCGGACCTGCGCTCTCTCGAGTTTCAATGCGTGCGGCCACCATAAGCTACCTTGACCAGCCGGTCATCCCCGAGCTCGAAACAGTGCTGCGAGACCGGTGGCCGTACGAGGTCGAAGCCGTCACAGTCATCAACGGTGCGATGGACGGAATCTCCCGTGCGCTCGATATGGTCGTTCGATTCGGTGACCGGGTCATCGTCGAAAACCCCGGATTCCCACCGATTTTCGATCTGATCGACCATGTCGGCGCGGTGCGAATTCCCGTCGAACTCGACGGAGACGGAATGAGGCCGGACTCTCTCGCTGAAGCGCTGCGTTTGCGCCCATCCGTGATCTTCCTCCAGCCGCGGGCACAGAACCCTACTGGGCGCTCACTCACCAGGGTGCGCGCACAAGAGCTGGCTCGCGTCATCCGGAACAGCCGCACCTCGAGCGACGTGATCATCATCGAGGATGATCACTCAGGGGAGATTTCCGCCAGCCGCGATGTAAGCCTCGGCACCTGGCTGCCAGACCAGGTTCTGCACATTCGCAGCTTCTCGAAGTCGCATGGTCCAGACCTGCGCATTGCGGCCCTCGGCGGCCCCACCGATCTCATCGATCAGCTCGTGTCCCGCCGCATCCTCGGCCCAGGTTGGACGTCGAGAATGCTGCAGACGATCCTGCTCGACTTGCTCACCACCTCGAAATCGGTGTCCGAAATTAGTGACGCACGACGGGTCTACCGGGCCAGGCAGCGCAAGCTCTCCGAGGCGCTCGCGGCCCACGGCGTATCTACCCCAATTGCGGACGGCGTCAACACGTGGATCGAGGTGTCGGACGAGCGCTCGGCTGTCGTGCAACTGGCCGCTGCAGGCATCCGGGTCGCCGCCGGAACGCCGTTTCTTGCTACCAGCGGAGGTAATTTCATCCGAGTTACCGCAGGATTCGTGCGTGCGGAGTTCGACTCCGTCGCGGCGGCACTCGCCTCCGCGTCGCGCGCGTGACGCTTCCCTCGAGCCAGAGTGAGGCGCCCCGACAGGACGCGCACGCACTAAAGATGCGAAATCTCCTGTTGGAGATACCTGCTGCCGAAAACCTCCTGTTCAACGGTTCCGTTTTGC
>JBDTIM010000057.1:0-4213 GCA_039936355.1 Lacisediminihabitans sp.
CAGGACGAACATCAGCGCGGCAAGCAGTACCAAGATCACTCGAGGCACCAGCCTTCGGCCGAACACTCGTGATCTCACGTGGCAGTCAGCTTTCGTTCGTTGTCCTGTCAACAGCGATAGGACGTACTCGGCAACAAGCGCACACATCCGGCGCTGGTCCACACAGTCAATCGCATGCAGTCAAGGCTCGCCAATACAGATAACCAGTCCCGTGATATGCGATTGGTCTTACAGTCGCGTAGCGTTGGCTGAGACTGTAGCCAGGACTTGCCTTGAAAAGCTCGTCGCAGTCAAGGCCTATCCGCTGCACTTGACGGTCGCGCGCGGATCAATAGACAACTCACCGAGCCGCTAAGACTCGAGTATCGAGTCCGGCTGAATATCGATACGAGCGCCAGTCAATTTAGCCGCGAGGCGTGCGTTCTGGCCCTCTTTACCGATGGCCAGCGAGAGCTGGTAATCGGGGACCAAAGCGCGCACAGCCTTTGTCGCCGCATCAATCACGAACGCAGACGTGACCTTAGAAGGAGAGAGCGCGTTTGCCACGAAAGTCGCCAGGTCTTCGTTGTAGTCAACGATATCGATCTTCTCATTGTTGAGCTCAGCAGTGACCGCGCGCACACGCTGGCCCAGCTCACCAATGCAGGAGCCCTTGGCGTTCACTCCAGGCTCGTTGGCGCGGACCGCGATCTTCGTGCGATGTCCGGCCTCGCGAGCAAGCGAGATAATCTCCACTGCACCACTGGCGATCTCCGGAACCTCGAGGGCGAACAGCTTGCGCACGAGCGACGGATGGGTCCGCGACACGGTGATCTGCGGACCCTTCAACCCCCTGCTCACAGCGGTGACATAGACCCGGATTCGTGTACCGTGCGTGTACTCCTCGCCAGGCACCTGCTCCTCGGGTGGCAGGATCGCCTCGACCGTGCCGAGGTCGACGTGGATCATCCGCGGGTTCGGTCCCTGCTGAATGACTCCAGCGACGATGTCGCCCTCGCGTCCCTTGAATTCTCCCAGCACGTGGTCGTCCGCAATATCACGCAACCTCTGGTTGATGACCTGCTTTGCCGCGAACGCCCCGATTCGACCGAACTCACTCGGGCTGTCCTCCGCCTCACCGATGACCTCACCGTCGTCGTTCAACTCCGGAACGAAGACACTCACGTGCCCGGACTTGCGGTCCAAGAAGACGCGTGCCGTCGGCGTGCCATCGTTGAGCTCCGGCTGACCAGTGTGCTTGAGGTAAGCGGTGAGAATCGCCTGTTCAATAATCACGACCAGTTCCTCGAAGGGAATTTCACGCTCGCGTTCCAAAAGACGCAGCACGCTCAGATCGATGTCCACCGAGGGCCTCCACTATTTAAGGTTCTTGTGACTCCACCGACCAGTGTGGGCGGATGCCGTCTTCTACGGTACCCGACGGAGCAGCCGCGAACAGCCGCGGCATCCGTTTCAGCGCAGAGCTTTGAGCGAAGAACCGTTAATCGTTCGGGATTGCGGCAACAAGTTCCGCCATCGGAACGACCGTGCGCTCCCCCGAACGGCGGTCCCACAGCTCGACGTTGCCGTCAGCAACGGCCTTTCCGACGATGACAATAATCGGTACGCCGAGCAACTCAGCATCCCCAAACTTCACTCCAGGCGAAACCTTGAGCCTGTCGTCGAAGAGCACGTCGAAGCGCGAGCGTTCGAGCTCGGCCACGAGAGATTCTGCCGCCTCATAGACGATCGGCTCTTTGGTTGCGGCGATGACGTGGATGTCGAATGGGCTCACGTTTCGGGGCCAGATGAGGCCCCTCGCGTCGTTGTGTCCTTCGGCGATCACGGCCATGATGCGAGTGACTCCTATGCCATAGGAACCCATGGTGACCGTGACGAGCTTGCCGTTCTCGTCGAGCACCTTGAGACCAAGCACCTCCGCATACTTGCGACCAAGCTGGAACACGTGGCCTATTTCCATGCCGCGGGCCAGGTCGACCGGCCCCGATCCATCCGGAGCTGGGTCGCCCGCGCGCACCTCGGCCACCTCGGCACTACCGTCGGCAGTGAAGTCGCGACCTGCCACCAATCCGAATACGTGCCTCTCGTGTTCGTTAGCGCCGGTGATCCATCCGGTGCCTTCGGAGACTCGAGGGTCGGTGAGGAACCGGATGCCGGTAGACGATTTCTCTCCCAGCACGGGCCCTGCGGCTGACCAAGGCCCGATGTAGCCCTTGACGAGCTCAGCCCTGTCCGATGTGGCGTGCTTGACGAAGTCTTCGTCCGTTGCCGGCTCCACCGCGGCGGGGGCAAATGCAACCTCCGCGCGCTTGAGGTCGACCTCGCGGTCACCGGGAAGGCCGACGACGACTAGTTCACGGGTGCCATCAAGGTGGGTGAGCGCGAGCACAACGTTCTTGAGGGTGTCTGCCGCAGTCCAGGCACGACCGTCCGGGCGGGGATGCTGCGCGTTCGCCGCGTCAACGAGGGTTTGGATCGTCGGGGAATCCGGGGTGTCGAACACCTCGGCGGCCGTGAGCGTATCAAACGAACGAGGTTCGGGAGCTACGGTGCGGAATGCCTCGACATTGGCCGCGTAACCGCCGTCTGAACGCACGAAGGTGTCTTCGCCCACGGGGGTCGGGTGTAGGAACTCCTCGCTGCGCGATCCGCCCATGGCTCCGGCATCCGCCTGCACGATCACATACTCGAGCCCCAGCCGCAGGAAAATTCGCTCGTACGCGTCCCGCTGCTTCTGGTACGAAATGTCGAGTCCCGCATCCGTGTAGTCGAAGGAATACGCGTCTTTCATCGAGAACTCGCGCCCGCGCAGCAGACCAGCACGCGGTCTCGCTTCATCGCGATACTTGTCCTGGATCTGGTAAATCGATAATGGAAGGTCTTTGTACGAGCCATAGAGATCCTTGACGAGAAGCGTAAAGACTTCCTCGTGGGTCGGCGCGAGCAGATAGTCGGCTTCCCTGCGATCCTTCAAACGAAAAATCCCGTCACCGTACTCTGTCCACCGCCCGGTCGTCTCGTATGGTTCGCGCGGTAAAAGTGCCGGAAAGTGCACCTCCTGGGCGCCAGCCGCTTCCATCTCTTCACGGATGATGGCCTCGATTTTGCGGCGCACTTTGAGCCCGAGCGGCAACCAAGCGAAGATCCCCGGTGCCTGACGACGGATGTAGCCAGCCCGAACGAGGAGCCTGTGGCTGACGACCTCCGCATCTGCGGGGTCTTCACGAAGAGTACGGACAAAGAGGTGGGAGAGGCGTGTTGGCACGAAACTACCTTAGCCGTGGCTTCCGACTCGATCCGATGACGGCGACCCGCGGATCCGTCGAGGGGGGCTCGAATAGTGGAGCCGCGGGTCTTCCCCGCCCGCCGCGCTCCACCGCTGCCTACCCGAAAGGCAGCGGCGGACGCGATGTTCTGCAGGGAAGTATTCGGGGTACGTGCCCCCGGTCCATCTCCCTCACAGAAAAGACTCTATAGGGCCGCACAAGGCTCGTGAACCCCATACCGGGGTACAAAACGGCCTCGCCCCGACCCCAGTTCTGGGGGACACAGCCGCTCGGCTTCGCCGGCGTCAGACGGTAACGACCTGCGGGGAGCCGACCACGCCCGCAGGCATCTGTGCCGCGAGGCGATTCGCCTCTTCGATAAGGGTTGCCACGATGTCCGCCTCCGGAACGGTCTTGATGACCTGGCCCTTAACGAAAATCTGTCCCTTGCCGTTGCCACTGGCTACACCCAGGTCAGCCTCACGAGCCTCGCCCGGTCCGTTAACCACGCAACCCATGACGGCGACTCGCAGCGGCACTGTGAGACCTTCCAGACCATCCGTCACGTCGTTTGCGAGCTTGTACACATCCACCTGGGCCCGACCACAGCTGGGACAGGAGACGATTTCGAGGCGGCGCTCGCGCAGACCGAGCGACTGCAAAATTTGCAGCCCGACCTTGACTTCCTCAATCGGCGGTGCGGAGAGCGAGACACGGATGGTGTCGCCGATGCCTTCTGCCAGCAGAATGCCGAACGCAGTCGCCGACTTGATCGTGCCCTGAAACGCGGGCCCGGCTTCGGTCACTCCGAGGTGCAGCGGCCAGTCTCCCCGTTCTGCGAGCAGGCGGTATGCCTTCACCATCGTCACAGGATCGTTGTGTTTCACCGAAATTTTGAAGTCGTGAAAGTCGTGTTCCTCGAACAGGCTCGCCTCCCAAACAGCGCT
>JBDTIM010000058.1:0-9228 GCA_039936355.1 Lacisediminihabitans sp.
AGGTCATTGATCCGCTCCAGTCCCAGGAACCCGGCATGACCCTCGTTGGTGTGGAATACCTCTGGGGCAGTCGCGTCGCTGAGCTCAACCAATAGCTTGATCGCGCGCACCCCACCAATACCAAGCAGCAGCTCCTGCAGCAGCCGGTGCTCGCCACCGCCGCCGTAGAGCCGGTCTGTGACTGAACGCAGAGAATCCTCGTTGTCTGGAATGTCGGTGTCGAGCAAGAGCAAGCGGATGCGACCCACAGCAACTTGCCACACCCGTGCATACAGCGTGCGGTCATCCGGCAACGACAGTACGACTCGTGCCGCAGTTCCATCCGGATGCCGCAGCACAGTCAACGGCAGCCCATCCGGGTCGAGGACGGGGTAGGACTCTTCCTGCCAGCCATCGGACGACAGGGACTGCGCGAAGTAACCCGAACGGTAAAACAATCCAACACCGATGATGGGAACACCGAGGTCTGACGCACTCTTGAGATGATCGCCAGCCAGAATTCCGAGGCCGCCTGAATACTGGGGCAGCGCCGCGGCGATCCCGAACTCGGGGGAAAAATAGCCGATCGAGCGCGGGGCGCCATCGGGAAGGGACTGATACCACCGCGGTTCGGTGAGATACGTGTGCAGATCATCGAGAAGACGATTAGTGGAGTCGACAAAGTCCACGTCACCGGCCAATTCAGCCAGACGGGATGGCTCAACTTCGCCCAGCAGGCCGATCGGATCATGGCCGGTCGACTCCCAAGTTTCTGGCGAAATCCGCTCAAAGAGTCGACGAGTTGGCGTGTGCCACGACCAACGGAGGTTGATCGCCAACTCCTCGAGGGCAATCAGAGACTCAGGCAACACCGCGCGGACGGTAAATCGACGAATAGCTTTCACAGTCATCAAGCCTAGGTGCACGTGTGAAAGTCCAGGTGCACGCTCCGTTCTCTCGCCGTCCAAGGAAAGTCCACAAAGCGGCGCGGGTCGACTAATCTCACGCATATGCAGCAGGACAACGAATATGACATCCCACCCCGCGACGAGACCCTCGACGAACCGGTCCTGCTGACGCGCATCCGAGACTCTGTCATCGGCGACGACAGACTCATGGACGGGCCATACGGGCAGAAGCCCGTAACCTACGCCGATTACACGGCGAGCGGGAGAGCCCTCGGGTTCATCGAGGACTTCATCCGCTGCGAGGTGCTCCCCCGCTATGCGAATACGCACTCGGAAAGCAGTGGTACAGGGCTCCAGACAACACGACTGCGCGAGGACGCGAGAGAGGTGATTCGCAAGGCCGTCAACGGCGACGAGGACACCATGGTGATCTTCACCGGAAGCGGCTCGACCGGTGCGATCGACAAGATTGTCGGCATCCTCGGTTTACGCCTGCCTAAAGAACTCGACCTAAAGTATGGCCTGAGCGCGCAGATCCCCGCCGAGGAACGCCCGGTCGTTTTCATCGGCCCGTTCGAGCATCACAGCAATGAACTTCCCTGGCGGGAATCGATTGCGGATGTCGTCACCATTCATGAGGACACAGACGGTCGCATTGACCAGGAACATTTGACGAAAGAGCTGCTCCGCTACGCCAGTCGCCCCATCAGGATCGGGTCATTCAGCGCGGCCAGCAACGTCACCGGAATACTCAGCGACACACACGCGATCACCAGGCTCTTGCACGAGCACGGTGCTCTCGCCTTCTGGGACTTTGCGGCGGCGGCACCGTATGTAGATGTGGAAATGAACCCGCGCGCGGTGGATGGGCACAGTGTCATGGATGGGCACAGTGTCATGGATGGGCACAGTGTCGTGGATGGGCACAGCGTCGACGAAGCCGGCCGCAAGGACGCTATCTTCTTGTCTCCCCACAAGTTCATTGGGGGTCCTGGCACCCCAGGCGTGCTCGTTGTCAGCCGCAAACTCCTCACCAACGAGGTTCCTGATGTCGTCGGCGGTGGCACCGTGAGCTACGTCAATACTGAGGACCACCGCTACCTGACTAACCCTGAACATCGCGAGGAGGCAGGTACCCCCGCCATCATCGAATCGATCCGCGCAGGTTTGGTGTTCCACCTCAAGGAGACCGTAGGAGTTCGGACTATCCAGGCCCACGAGCGAGACTTCCTGCGCCGAGCGGTGACTGCCTGGAACGCGCATCCGGCCATCCAGGTCCTCGGCAATCCCGAGGCGGAACGACTCTCCATCGTCTCTTTCGTCATAAAGCGTCCCGGTGGCAAGTTTCTGCACCACAACGCCGTCGTTGCGATCCTCAATGATGTTTTCGGTATTCAGAGCCGCGGTGGCTGCTCTTGCGCAGGACCTTACGGGCACCGTCTGCTCGGCATCGACCTGGAGCGCTCCCGGGAGTACGAACAGGAGGTCCTGGACGGCTGCGAGGGCATAAAGCCGGGCTGGGTTCGCGTGAACTTCAATTACTTCATCAGCGAGGAGGTGTTTCGCTACATCGTCAATGCGGTCGTGATGGTGGCAGAACAGGGCTGGAAACTTCTCCCCGACTACCGCTTCGACCCAGCCTCGGGGCTGTGGCGTCACCGCGATGGACCAGTTGAACCACCGCTCAGGTTGAGACAGCTCGGCTATGACGCCGGCGGGATACTGACATTTCCCCGAACCGACGACCTTGCATCAGCCAACGCCCGAGCAACGGCCTTGGATGCCGCGAACACGCTGTTCGCGAATGCTCCTGAGGACGACAACGACGCGGCGAACCTGTCCTCCAGTCTCGGGAAGGAGTTCGAGCACCTGCGCTGGTTTGATCTACCCGCCGCCTCGCTCGCCCCTTCGGAAGGCTCGCGATAGCGATCCAGCGGTTCGCTTCCGGCGGGTATCGTCACAGCAACCACGCCGGCCTCACGGAATTCATGCGGCGTGGAGGTGCACACGCTACGGTCGAGAGGTGGCTACTGCATATGAACCAAAGCTGGGGCGTATCCCAATTCGCCACCTTTCTCCGCGGCAACCAGGAAACTTCTGGCCCGCGAAGGCGTACGAGGGCGAGGTCGTTCCGTTCCAGGCGACCGTTTTCAAGGATGGTCACGACGCCCTTGGCGTCGACCTCCTCCTAACAGACCCCGCGGGCGTGCAGACCAGGCATCGGATGTCTCCTGTCGACGAGGGCACTGACCGCTGGCAGGCCGACGTCCTGCTCGACGCCACAGGCGACTGGAGCTGGAGCGTTCAGGGCTGGCAGGACGAGTGGGCCACCTGGCTGCACACCGCCCTCATTAAGGTGCCGGCCGGAATAGACGTCCAGCTGACCCTGAACATTGGTGCCGGCTTGCTGGCTCGGGCATCCGCTGCTGCCCCCACCAACAAAATACTGAAGGATGCGGCTAAGGCGATCGCGAGCAAGAGCGCCGCCCCCGCCGCCCGACTCACGGCGGCAACGGATGCCCGCGTGCAGGAAGCGATCGACGCCCAGCCGCTCGCAACCCTTCTCACCCTCAGCTTTCCGCTCACTCTGCATGTGGAGCGTGCCAGAGCCGGCGTCGGCAGCTGGTACGAATTCTTCCCCCGGTCGGAGGGCGCCAAGCGCGGCGCGAACGGCGCCTGGACCAGCGGCACCTTCCGCACGGCGGCCAGACGCTTGCCTGCCGTCGCCCAAATGGGGTTCGATGTCATATATTTACCCCCCATTCATCCGATCGGGAAGAGCTTTCGCAAGGGGCCAAACAACTCGACGGATGCCGGGCCGACCGATCCTGGCTCCCCCTGGGCCATCGGGTCTTCCGAGGGTGGCCACGACGCCATCCACCCGGACCTCGGGACGGTCGCTGACTTCACCAGCTTCGTCGAGACGGCAAAAAACTCCGGCATCGAGGTCGCTATTGATCTGGCTCTACAGTGCTCTCCAGACCACCCCTGGGTGAGCGAACATCCGGAATGGTTTAGCCACCTCCCGGACGGAAGCATTGCCTACGCGGAGAATCCGCCAAAGAAGTACCAGGACATCTACCCAATAAACTTCGACAACGACCCCATCGGGCTGCGCGAGGAAATTTTGCGCGTGGTCAAGTACTGGATCGGCCTCGGTGTGAACATTTTCCGGGTCGACAACCCGCACACCAAACCGTTGCAGTTTTGGGAGTGGCTATTGCACGAGGTGAATGGCGAATTTCCCGACGTGGTGTTCCTCGCCGAAGCATTCACCCGTCCGCCCATGATGCATGCGCTCGCCCAGCTCGGGTTCCAGCAGTCATACACGTACTTCACCTGGCGCAACACCAAGAAGGAACTCGAGGAATACCTCGTGGAGCTCTCCCACGTCACGAGCGACTTCCTTCGACCCAACCTGTTCGTCAACACCCCGGACATCCTGAGCGAGTACCTGCAGTTCGGTGGGCCTGCCGCATACAAGATCCGGGCGGCGATCGCCGCGACCGCCTCGCCGAGCTGGGGTGTCTACGCGGGGTTTGAACTGTTCGAGGATGTTGCTCGCCAGGGCTCAGAAGAGAACATCGACAACGAAAAGTACGAGTATAAGGCGCGAAACTTCACGGCAGCCGAAGTCGAGGGGCGCTCGCTCGCACCGTATCTTGGTCAACTCAACCGCATCCGCTCGGAGCATGCGTCGCTAAGACAACTGCGCAACCTCGAGGTGCACTGGAGCGACGACGACTCGATTCTCGTATACAGCAAGTTCCTCGATGGAAGGCATACTCGCTCCGGGCGCAGCGACGCCATTATCGTCGTGGCAAACGTCGATCCTCACTCAGTGCGCGAGACCACAGTGCATCTTGATCCGACAAAGTTCGGGATCGACCCAGGCGAAATGTTCGAGGTCACCGATCTGGTGACGAAACAGAAATTCACCTGGGGCACAGACAATTACGTGCGGCTCGACGCTTTCGTCGAACCCGTGCACATCCTGCGGGTCGAGTTCGCGAGAGGCAAGTAAATGGCCAAGAAGCGCAAGCCACCAGTACCGGCAAAGGCAACACCATCGCAATCGGCACCGACAAAGGCAACACCGTCACCTTGGGCACCGCCCCTGTCGCCAGACTCCTCGGAGGTACCAAGGTTTCCCGAGTTGCATCCTGGACTGATCGAGGCGATCGCCCGTGGTAGCCATCCGCAACCGCATGCGACCCTCGGGCAACATCCGCTCGGCAGCGGGTTCGTCATCCGCGCGCTCCGTCCGCTCGCGGATTCCGTCACGGCGGTGCAGGCGGATGGCACGCGCACTCGCTTGGTACACCTCGCCGGAGGTGTGTGGCAGGGTTTTGTTCCCGGAAAAGGTCAGGCCTATACGCTCGAGACGAGCTACGCTGATGGTCCGGACTGGGTCACGGATGATCCGTACCGCTTCGTCCCCTCGGTGGGCGAGGTAGACCTCTATCTGTGGGGCCAAGGTCGCCACGAACAGCTTTGGAAGGTGCTCGGCGCGCACTATCGACCGCACGAGGGCGTTGCGGGCACAAGCTTTAGCGTGTGGGCGCCCCACGCCACTGCTGCGAGAGTAATCGGCGACTTCAACGGCTGGAACGGCGTCGGGCACGCCATGCGCAGGCTCGACGATAACGGCGTGTGGGAGCTGTTTGTCCCCGGTCTCGAGCCAGGCAGCACATACAAGTTCGAGCTTCGTGCCGCGAGCGGCGAGTGGGTGAGCCGGGCCGACCCCATGGCGCGCTACACGGAGCTGCCACCGGCCACCGCTTCCGTGGTGGGTACGAGCGACTACACCTGGGGGGACGCAGCCTGGATGCAGCGACGTGCATCCCTCGATCCGCTGAACCAGCCGATGAGTGTGTACGAAATGCACCTGGGGTCGTGGCGTCCTGGACTGGGCTATCGAGACGCGGCCGACCAGCTGGTTGACTATCTCGGCGAACTCAGCTTCACCCACGTGGAATTCATGCCGCTCGCTGAGCACCCATTCGGAGGCTCCTGGGGCTACCAGGTCACCGGATACTTCGCGCCCACCAGCAGGTTCGGGCATCCAGATGAACTCAGGTACCTGATCGACCGGCTCCACCAGGCCGGAATCGCGGTGATCATGGACTGGGTCCCCGCTCACTTCCCCAAGGACGAATGGGCCCTAGCGAACTTCGACGGTCAGCCCCTGTACGAGCACAGCGACCCACGCCGGGGCGAGCAGCGCGACTGGGGTACTCTCGTCTTCAACTTTGGCGACTCACAGGTGCGCAACTTCCTGGTTGCGAACGCGCTGTACTGGCTCGAAGACTTCCACATCGACGGGTTGCGAGTGGATGCCGTGGCCTCGATGCTCTACCTGGATTATTCTCGCGAGGCTGGCGAGTGGGAACCCAATGTGAACGGCGGGCGCGAGAATCTCGAGGCAATCGGCTTCCTTCAGGAGGTAAACGCCACTGCATACAAGCGCAATCCCGGCATCGTGATGATCGCCGAGGAGTCGACATCCTGGCCTGGGGTGACGAGGCCGACCTCTGCGTCAGGACTCGGGTTCGGGCTCAAATGGAACATGGGATGGATGCACGACACCCTGCAGTACATGCACGAGGACCCGATGTATCGCTCGTACCACCACAACGACATCACCTTCAGCTTCCAGTACGCGTTCAGCGAGAATTTCCTCCTGCCGATTAGCCACGACGAGGTCGTGCACGGCAAAGGATCGCTGCTCGCCAAGATGCCGGGCGACCAGTGGCAGAAACTCGCCAATGTTCGCGCTTACCTCGCTTTTATGTGGTCACATCCCGGCAAGCAGTTGCTGTTTATGGGTAGCGAGTTCGGTCAACCGAGCGAGTGGAGCGAGGAACGCGGACTCGACTGGTGGATCCTTGACCAGCCCGTTCACCAAGGGCTGTCCCGACTAGTGGGCCAGTTGAACCTCCTCTACCGTGACAACGGCGCGCTCTGGGAACAGGACAACTCCGAGGCAGGGTTCGAATGGCTCGAGGCGGGCGACGCTGAGCACAACGTCGTCGCATTCCTCCGCTGGTCGAGCGACGGGCAGCCCATCGCAGTGATCATGAATTTCTCCGGCAACCCCGTCGGATCGTACCGGCTCGGCTTGCCGTTCGCGGGCCAGTGGGACGAACTGTTGAACACAGATGGCACGGACTTCGGCGGCTCTGGTGTGGGAAACTTCGGATCGGTGACGGCGAGCGAGCAGCCGTGGGCTGGGCGCCCAGCGTCCGCGGAGCTCACGCTCCCGCCGCTCGGCGCGCTCTGGCTCAAGCTGCGGCGCTGAGGCTGCATCGCTCGGGTGGTGCCGAGCCGGAAGCTAGTAGAGCAGCCCCGTGAGTCGACGCCGCGCGGCTGCGACCCTAGCGTCATCCGCGCCCACGACCTCGAAGTATTCGAGAAGACGAGTCCGGACCGCGTCCTTACCCGACTGGTCGAGCGTGGGGAAGAGTTCAAGCAAACGGCTGAAAGCATCCTCAACGTGGCCGCCGCTCACATCCAGGTCAGCGACGGCCAGTTGGGCGTCCGGGTCTGACGGTGCCGCAGCCGCAACGGCCCGCAAATCGGCGGCCCCTGCGTCCTTGAGCCTGGCAAGCAAGGAAACCTGGGCCAGGCCCGCGACGGCGAGGTGATCCCGAGGGTCCTGAGCAATTGCGGTCTTGTATTCCGTAATGGCCTCATCGAAGTCGCCGCGAGCCATGGCGTCATAGGCCTCTTGGTGGTGCGGGGGAAGTGGCTCCTCCACTGGCTCAGTTGGCTCCTCGGTCACCTCTTCCGTTGGCGTCACCGTTCCGGTTACTCCGCTCTGCGCTGCGAGTGCGGAGAGTTGCTTCAGCACCTCAACCACTTCGGCTTCCGGGATCTCACCCTCATAGAGGGCGATCGGGCGACCGCCGATAACCGCGGCAACCGTCGGAACGGCTGCAACTTTGAATGCCTGCTGAAGCTGGGGGTTCGCCTGCGGATCGACCGTGGCCAGGACGAACGCACCGGCCTGCTTCGTGACCACGCTCTTCAGCGTTGCAGACGGAGTACCAACATAAAACTCGACCACCACCGGCACGGTGCTGGAGAGTTCCAGGATGCCGGTGAAGTTGGCATCCGTCCCCTCCACAACGAGGGACGGTACCGGAACGGGTCCGGAAGACGCCCCGGCAGGTGCCGACGGCGGATGGACGAGCGACGACAGGTCAACTGCCCCCCGGAGGTTGGCGGAACTAGGGGGCACGGTGGTCATGGCTTCTCCTTCGCTGAAACGAGGCCGTCTGAACTGCCAAGCAGCACGATTTTCTTGTCGCTGTCGACTTTGGGGACGTAGAACATTAGCTGGTCGCTATACCGGGTAATGACGCCCTTCAGCGTCGAGGTGACACCCGAAAGAGTTTTTGTGACTCCGCTTGGATTGACCGACGCGCCGGCTTCGGTGGGGGTCACCGTTTCAATCTGATTGAGGTTGACAACCACGATTGCACCCGAGTCATTGGTTCCGAACACGATGGTCTCACCGACACCAGGCTCATTGGCGAACTCGATCGATGCCTTGGCGGGAATGGCCGCCTTTTGCGCCTGTTTCGCGTCGAATCCTGACGTTTTCACAAACTGATCTGCGCTTGTATCGAAGTATTTCGCGAACTCGCTGGTTGGCCCTTTGAGCAGGATGTCACCGTAGGCCGAAACGATCTTGGACGGAGCCAACACGAAGAGCTTATTGTCCGGACTGATCTGCGGTGCGCCGATCGTCGCCCCGGCGACCTCCGGAAGGACGACCTTGGGCTCCAGAGTCAGCGCGTATTCCACCTTGTAGTTCTCGCGCGGGCTCGCCTGAACGAGCATGAGGGCGACCGGCGAAGCTGTTTTGTCCGCTGGATTGCTCACCACGGTGAAAACGGTTCGAGGCCAACTATCTCGCTGTTGTGGAAGCGCAACTTCGATCTTCCCCGACGGAATCCCCGCGAGGGCTGGCACCGTGTTGTCGATCTTGCGGATCGCATAGTTGGCCGTACGAAGTTCCAAAGCTGGTCCATCAAAGCGAGGAGTAAGCAGTGCAGGATCCTTGGCCTCATCCGCCTTCACCACAGTAGTAGATACCTTGGAGAGGATCTCTTTCAGTTGGGAAACGGTCACCGCAACGTGCTGCCTGTTGCTCGTGGCAGGAGGTGCCGCGGTCGTGGTGGGCGTCGGCTTGGACTGACCTCCACCAAACGTGGGCCAGATATCGGAAGAGCAGCCGCTCAACACGAGGGATCCTGCGAGCAGGACAGGAACCACAGCGATGAAACGTCGTCTCGACGAACGACGCCCACTCGAAATCTCGGGCGCCGTGGAA
>JBDTIM010000059.1:0-4881 GCA_039936355.1 Lacisediminihabitans sp.
TTCAAACTGGGGGAGAAACTCGAAGACCCGCTGGCCATGTACCTGAATGATGTGACCACGATTCCGGCGAACCTCGCTGGCGTTCCTGGAATGGGACTGCCGATGGGGCTTGCGCCAGAGGATGGACTGCCCACGGGCATCCAACTGATGGCTCCGGCGCGAGCGGATGTGCGACTTTACTCCGTAGGCGCAGCCCTCGAAGCGCTGCTCGAAGACAAGTGGGGGCACACGCTGATCAGCCAGGCCCCCGAACTGAAGGTGGCTCGATGAACCGGCATATTGCCCGGTGGTCGAGTAGCTCGCGCAGCGAGCGAATCGATACCCAAAAGCGTAACGGGAGAATCTGATGGCCAAGGCAGAACTAATGGATTTTGACGCAGCGCTCGAGATGTTCGAGCCGGTGCTCGGCTTCGAGGTGCACGTCGAACTGAACACCCGCACCAAGATGTTCAGTGACGCTCCGAACTTCTTCGGAGGCGAACCCAACACCAACGTCACCCCTGTCGACCTCGGGCTACCCGGTTCGCTGCCTGTGGTCAACGAGCAGGCGATCAGGTACTCGATCAGCCTCGGACTCGCGCTCGGCTGCGAGATCGCGCCATCAAGCCGCTTCGCCCGCAAGAATTACTTCTACCCAGATCTTGCGAAGAACTACCAAATCAGCCAGTTCGACGAACCGATCGCGCACGACGGCAACGTCGAGGTTGAACTGCCGAACGGCAGGGTGGTGCAGGTGTCCATTGAGCGTGCACACATGGAGGAGGATGCGGGCAAGTTGACGCACGTCGGCGGCGCGACAGGCCGCATCCAGGGTGCTGATCACTCCCTCGTTGATTACAACCGTGCCGGCGTTCCGTTGGTGGAGATCGTCACGAACATGATTACCGGTGCTGAGCGCGACGCACCAGAACTCGCGAAGGCTTACGTGTCGACCGTTCGCGACATCGTCGTGTCGCTCGGGATCTCCGACGCGAAGATGGAGCGGGGCAACCTGCGCTGTGACGCCAATATCTCGCTGTCACCGCGCGGCTCCGGCAAGCTCGGCACACGTACCGAGACGAAGAACGTGAACAGTCTACGAAGCGTCGAGCGAGCCATCCGCTACGAGATCCAGCGGCAGGCGGCGATTCTCGCCAAGGGCGGCACGATCACGCAGGAGACCCGACACTGGCACGAAGACACAGGTGTGACCTCCGCGGGCCGCCCAAAGAGCGATGCGGATGACTACCGGTACTTCCCGGAGCCGGACCTGATGCCGGTGGAGCCGTCCCTGGAACTGATCGCCGAGCTTCGCGCGGCGCTGCCTGAGGCACCGGCGATTCGCCGCCGTCGCCTCAAGGAGTCGTGGGGATTCACCGACCTGGAGTTCCAGGATGTCGTGAACTCCGACCTGTTGCATGAGGTGGAGGCGACGGTCGCAGCGGGTGCTTCGGCGCATGCGGCCCGCAAGTGGTGGACGGGCGAAATCGCGCGGCTCGCGAATGCCGCGGGTGACGACGCGTCATCCCTCGTCTCGCCTGAGCACGTGGCCGCACTGGTCGCGCTGGTCGATTCGGGAGAGCTGACCGATCGTCTCGCACGCCAGGTACTGGAGGGTGTCATCGCGGGCGAAGGCACACCTGCTGAGGTCATTGATTCGCGCGGGCTGAAGGTGGTATCGGATGACGGCGCGCTCATTGCGGCGATCGACCAGGCTCTCGCGGCTCAGCCCGATATTCTCGCGAAGATCCGTGACGGCAAAGTGCAGGCCGCCGGCGCGGTCATCGGTGCGGTCATGAAGGCCATGAAGGGCCAAGCGGATGCCGCACGAGTGCGTGAGCTGGTCCTGGAGCGTGCGGCCGCGCAACCAGACTGACTAGCTGAAGATGATGGGGGTCCCGACCGGTAGCGCGGCGAGGGCCTTCGTCATCGCGGCCGACACACGCACACAGCCGTGTGAGTTGCCCGAAGCATCCGGGTAGAAATGCAGCGCAGTCAGAGCGGAATTGCCTCCGTATCCGCTCAGTGTGGACGAGTGCGCGCCGGTCAACGAAATCGGATTGCCATGCGTGTACGTCACTCGAGCATCCGTGTAGATGGACTCAATGTAGCTCCAGGTTGCCGCCGGTGTTGGATCATCCGTAGTGCCCAGCCTGGCGACCTCCGATGTGGAGACCTTGCCGGTAGGCGACACGATTGAGATCGTTGAGTGCAGGTTGTCAATCATGACCGTCTGGGCAATATTCGTGATGGTGAAATCGGCCGCGCGAGCCCACGCGAAGGTAGCGCTTGATGCCGGTTTACCCGGCGCCGGGGTGGCGTTGCGCGACGGCGTCGACACCAGGATCATGTCGCCGCTCACTCCGTAAATGGCGACGGAGGTCGGAGTTTTGACGGTGGGCACAACATTCCCAAGCGCGGCGATGGGAGTGGCGTCGGTGGCCGGGGTCGCGTAGAGCGCGACGAGTGGTGCGTTCGGGGTTGCCACTTTCCATTGGTTGCTAGGAGCGACCGTCGTGCTGTCGAGAAGCGTGGGTATTAGTCCGTCGTAGAACGCGAGTGGGAAGCCAGCCAGTTCTTCCTGTGTCAGTTTCGGCGGGGCGGCCGGGGTGGGCGGTGGTGTCGGCGCGGCGCTAGGCACCTGTGGGGGTGTCGATGCTGTGGTCGGGGCAGGGGTGGGTGCTTCGTTCGGCTGAATGAGTACCATTCCGACAGCGACGGATGCGACGACGACAAGTGCGGCGACCGTCCATGCGGTGACCGCGACCAGTCTGTGGGGATTGCGGCGTTGCCGCGGTGTGATGGTGTCCACCTGCGACGTCTATTGCTTGTCTGACTTCGTGGGTCGCAGGCGTAACTTTCGCAACTGGCCCTCTTCTTTCAGCTCGACCAGGTTCTGGCGGGATCGCACAAAGTCTGTGAAGGTCTTGTACCCGAGCGCCGATTCCTGGAACGACGGATCCATCCGGAGCATTTGGTTCTTTACGACGGAACTCGTGATCCAGTCGACATCTTCCTTCGCCTGCCCGAGGCGCATCGCGCGGCGGAGGAGGTCCGTGGCGGCCTTTGCCACGGCCGGTTTGACTGCGGTGCGTGCGGTCCCGGATGTCGCCGCTGCTCCCTTGGATCTCTGGCCTGCGCTTTTCTCCGGTTCCGCCGCACGGGCCTCTGCCGGCAGCTCTGCCTGCTCGGAGTCCGCAGCGGGGCCGTCGTCGTCGTCATCGGTGATTCCGGGAAGTGCGTCGTAGTCGGCGAATTCGTCGCAGGCCGATGCCAGGAACTTGCTGGTCGATCCGGCGACGCCGATTCCTACGACGTAACGGCCGAGGCGCTTGCACCGTTGGGCGAGCGCGATGTAGTCGGAATCACCGGCGACGATGACGACGTGGGTCAGGTCGGGAAGTCGGAACAGGTCTTCGACTACGTCGACGGCGAGCCGAATGTCTGCGCCATTCTTGGCTGGTCTCACTGCCGGGAACAGTTGCACCAGTTCGACCGCGCGGTCCATGAGCTGGTCTTTGTACGCTGAATTGACTTCAATCGACCAATCCGCGTATGCACGGCTGACAGTGATTGAGCCGAACGATGATGCGAAGTCGAGCACGGCACCAAGATCAACTTTGGCGTCTGCGAGGCGCGAGGCCAGCTCCGGGTCGGCGCGAAGAGATTCGGCGGTGATGTCGCGCAGGCTGTCCTGCCTGCCCCGGGCCCGCTTGTGTTTCTGGTCGTAACGGGAGATGACTATGTTGTCGAAGTCGATGTAGACCGCGACGCGACCCTCTGTTGATTCAGGCATCCGGTGCTCTTCTCAGTCGGTTGTTCCCAGTATCGCAGTCTGTCCTGCGAGGACGTCTCACGGCGGTGTATTGCACACGGCAACGAATAGCACCGCCAGCGGCGAGCCCGGATGATGCGCGCCTGCGAACTGCCCGTGTCAGAGGTGTGAACTTCCGCCGAGTATGCCCCTCAGCTTGAGAGCTTGGCAGCAGAGGAGAAGGGTTGGACACTTACCGCAACGGGAAGGAACGACAATGCTCACACTCACAGAAAATGCCAGCACACTCATCAAGACCCTTTCGGATCAGCAGGCCGTCACCGACGATGCAGGGCTAAGGATCAGTCCAGACACGAACGGTGCCGAACTCAAGCTGGATCTGGCGAAGGCCCCAGAAGCCACTGATCAGGTCGTCGAAAGCGCCGGCGCTCGTGTATTCCTTGAAGAGAATGTTGCTGTCGTGCTCTCGGACAAGACACTCGATGCACAACTGGACGAATCGGGACGGGTGCTCTTCGCAATCGAGCGGGATTCCTGAGTCTGCGAGAAGTAAAACCGCGACACTGGTCTTTCTCAGTACAGTGAGAGGATGACGATCCGGCGCTGCTGATACCCGTGGGCCTGATCGTCATTCTCGGCCTAGCGGCGAGTCTGTTTTATGGAGCGTCGGACTTCCTCGGCGCGTTCTCGGCACGCCGTCTGACCGTGCTGAAAGCCAGTACCGCAATTTATGTCGCCGCGACCCTGGCCGTCGGCATTGCCTTGGCTTTCACTCCATGGACGTTAAGTACGGACGCGCTCGTCGGCGGCTCGGTGGCGGGAGCATTCGCGGCCGCGGGGATGGTCGCGTTCTACGCCGCCCTGGCGATAGGCCCGATGAGCCTGCTCGCTCCGCTCATCTCGCTCATCCAGACGGCAATCCCCGTGGTCGTTGCGGCCGCCATCGGGGAGTCTCTCGCCCCTGTCGTCTGGGTGGCAGTCGCGATAGCGATCCTCGCGACCACGCTCATTTCGGTACCTGCTGGCTCGACCGTCGAGCGTATTTCCCCGCGTGGTGGTCTGCTCGCGTTGGTTGCCGGTGTCGCACTCGGGCTCTCGGTGGTCGCGCTCAACACAGCACCGCCAGC
>JBDTIM010000060.1:0-6211 GCA_039936355.1 Lacisediminihabitans sp.
TTGTGACCCTCCCACGGCATGAACGCCACCAGAAGGTTCTTACCCAGCGCGAGCTCACCATTCTCGGTGGCTGGCCCATCGGCGAGAACCTGACCGACCTCGACGCGCTCGCCTTCAGAGACGACGACGCGGTTGTTGTATGAGGTTCCCTGGTTGGAGCGGTCAAACTTGCGCAGGTAGTACTCCTGCGTCCCGCCCTCATCGAGCTGAATGGTGACGACGTCGGCCGAAACCTCGAAGACAACACCGGCCTTCTCAGCCGTGACGACATCCCCGGCGTCGATGGCCGCAAAGCCCTCCATGCCGGTTCCCACCAGAGGGCTCTCGCTGCGCAGCAGCGGAACGGCCTGGCGCTGCATGTTCGCACCCATGAGGGCGCGGTTTGCATCGTCGTGCTCGAGGAAGGGGATGAGCGAGGTCGCAACCGACACCATCTGGCGCGGGGAGACATCCATGTATCCGATGTCCTCGATGGGGAAGAGGTCGACCTCTCCGCCCTTCTTACGTGCCAGAACGCGCGGCTCGGCGAAGCGGGCAGCATCCGTTAGCGGCGCGTTGGCTTGAGCGACGACGAACTCGTCTTCCTCACTCGCGGTGAGGTAGTCGATGGTCTCAGAGACGGTACCGTCAATGACGCGGCGGTAGGGAGTCTCGATGAAGCCGAAGGAGTTGATGCGCGCGAAGGATGCGAGCGAACCAATCAGACCAATGTTTGGGCCTTCAGGAGTCTCAATCGGGCACATGCGGCCGTAGTGGCTGGGGTGGACGTCGCGAACTTCGACGCCTGCGCGCTCACGCGACAGACCGCCAGGCCCGAGGGCGCTCAGCCGACGCTTGTGGGTCAGACCCGCGAGCGGGTTGTTCTGGTCCATGAACTGCGACAGCTGGGAGGTCCCGAAAAACTCCTTGATCGCGGCGACGACTGGACGCACGTTGATCAGGGTCTGCGGGGTGATCGCCTCGATGTCCTGAGTGGTCATGCGCTCGCGAACGACGCGCTCCATGCGGGAAAGTCCTGTACGAACCTGGTTCTGGATGAGCTCGCCGACAGCGCGGATGCGACGGTTGCCGAAGTGGTCGATGTCGTCGATGTCGAGGCGAAGCTCAACCGGCTTGCCGTCACGAATACCGGACATGGTCTTCTGCTCATCGTGCAACGCAACCAGATACTTAATGGTCGCGAGAATGTCTTCGCGGCTCAGCACCGAGCTAGACAGCGGCTCGTCAATGCCGAGCTTGCGGTTGATCTTGTAACGACCCACCTTGGCGAGGTCGTACCGCTTCGAGTTGAAGTAGAAGTTGTCGAGCAGCGCACGTGCTGCCTCAGCCGCAACCTGCTCACCCGGGCGGAGCTTGCGGTAAATGTCTTTCAGCGCCTCCTCTTTGGTGAGGATGTTGTCCTTTTCGAGAGTCAGCTCGATCGACGCGTAGCCCTTGAACTCCTCGAGGATCTCCTCGCTAGTCAGGCCAAGAGCCTTAAGGAACACGGTGACCGACTGCTTGCGCTTGCGGTCAATGCGCACGCCCACCTGATCGCGCTTGTCGATCTCGAACTCGAGCCAAGCGCCACGGCTCGGGATGATGCGGGCGGAGTAGATGTCCTTGTCGGAGGTCTTTTCCTGCGCGCGGTCGAAGTACACACCGGGCGAACGCACCAGCTGGGAGACGACGACACGCTCAGTACCGTTGATGACGAAGGTGCCCTTAGGGGTCATCAGCGGGAAGTCACCCATGAACACGGTCTGGGTCTTGATCTCACCGGTGAGGTGGTTCATGAACTCAGCCTCGACGTAGAGCGGGGCGGAGAACGTCTTGCCCTTCTCCTTGCACTCATCTATCGAGTACTTCTTCTCTTCCAGGAACGGATTCGTGAAGGAGAGCTGCATCGTCTCACCGAGGTCTTCAATCGGAGAGATCTCTTCAAAGATCTCCTCGAGGCCGGTCAGCGACGGAAGGTCCTGGCGCCCTTCGGCCTTAGCCTTGGCAGCGCGCTCCTTCCAGATGTCGTTGCCGACGAGCCAGTCAAAGCTCTCGGTCTGCAAAGCAAGCAGATCCGGAACAGTGAGAGTGTCGGTGATCTTCGCGAACGAGAGGCGCTCATGAGAGCGACCGTTCTTTGGAGATGCGTTCTTGGATGAATTCGTGGTGGATGCGTTGCGCGCAGCAGCCAAGGAAATAACCTCCGGGACCTCTAGGGTCGTTATACAGTCGGGCGTTTAAACTTGCATGCAGTTTTAACATGCAAGGATGGCGTCGAAGAACCTCAATATAGGGATGCCCGAGACTTTCCAGGGCACGCGCAGCCGACCGCAATATGAAGGCATAGATATTCTGGGAGCGCAAGGATCAACTATAGGGCGCCGCCACGCCGTTGTCCACTTGTTTCTTGACCATTTCCTAAAAAGCGAGTATAAACACGGCATTTGCCCAGCTTCGCGGTGCCAACCGGTCGAAATCGTCGCCCCGTCCCTTCCGAAATGACGGAATTTTCGGTCGCGGACCTCTGGTTTTTCGCTAATCTCTGGGCACATCCGACTAACTGAGGATGAAACTCCGTCATTTCGGAAGCACACGAGGGATCGGGAGTGAGCATGGGGGATGATCGAGGGGTGACCCCGCATCCGCCCGCACAGCATCCGTCGACCGTGCTGAAGCACAGCGGATACCTCGCCGTAATCGAGCCGGATCGCTGGGTGCCCGGGGCATTCACGCTCATTGTGGATGGGACGCCACAGTCGCACGTGAACCTGAACGACCCGACCCAGCTGTTCTTCGAATACGTACAGCGCATTGGGTACGTCATCGACCAGATCGGGATGCCGGGAGAGCCGATTACCGCGATCCACCTCGGGGCCGGTGCGCTCACCCTCCCTCGCTACGTCGAGGCGACCAGGCCGGGGTCGCGCCAGCAAGTCATTGAGTTGGAGACCGAACTCGTTGACCTCGTGCGCGCCCACCTGCCGTGGTCCAAACAGGCCTCTATTAGAGTGCGGCACGGGGATGCCCGCGAGGTGATCGGGCGACTGCCGGCCGGGCTCAACGGGCAGGTCGACCTGCTGATCGTTGACGTCTTTAGCGGCGCCCGCACTCCGGCACACGTGACTAGCATCGAGTTCTATCGAATGGCCGTGTCGCTCCTGAAGCCGGACGGGCTCATCGTCGCGAACGTTGCCGACGGTCCGGGGCTGGCTTTCGCCCGCGGGCAGGCCGCGACCCTGCTCGAGGCGACGGGGAACGTGGCAGCGCTCGCGGAAACCCAGATACTCAAGGGACGCCGATTCGGCAACATCGTCATGGCTGGGTCAAGGAGCGAGCTGCCGCTCGAGTGGATGCCGCGCCTGCTCGCAGGCGGGCCGCACCCGTCGAAGGTGGTCGCTGGCGCCGAGTTGCGCGACTTCATCGCGGGCGCATCCGTCGTCACAGACGCCACCGCCACCCAGTCGCCCCCACCTTCGAAAAATATCTTCCAGGTGGGAACTTGCGGCAACTAACCGCCGAGTTGCCCACTTATGTCCCATTTTGGGGTGCTTTTGCTCGTTCGGAGCGGCATAAGTGGGCAACTCGCAAAATGGCGATGCGGCTGGAATGGGTGAGGATGCTGGCAGTGCGAGGGGTGAGGATGCTGGCAGTTCGACGGCAGAGGATGCTGGCGGGTTGCAGACGGGTAGGGGATGCTGGCGGGTTGCAGACGCGTAGGGGATGCTGGTCTGCAACCAGACGGATGCCGAAACCTGGAGGCGACAGATGTCCAAGACTCGTGGCTACGCCGCTGCAGCGCTCGCGCTCGCCGTCGCGCTGACCGGAAGTGTGCTGACTGGCTGCACCTCACCTTCCCCTCCCTCCTCGTCACCCCAGCCATCGCCGCCCGCGACGGCACCACTCCCCACGCCAAGCGCCACCATGGATCCCAAACAAGCGTTGCATCCTGTCGGAACTCCGACCTTGCTAGCGACGGGACTGGCAGCGCCCTGGTCTGTCGTTCGTCTGGTCAGCGGATCGACATTGATCAGCGAACGGGACTCTGGCGCCATCCAGGAGCTCGAGCAGAACGGCACCATGCGGAAGGTCGGTGATGTCTCCGGCGTGGTGCACCGCGGCGAGGGCGGACTGCTCGGAATCGAAGTCCTGACGCAGGGCAACGCGAGCTGGCTCTATGCGTACCTGACCACGGCATCCGATAACCGCATCGTTCGGATGCCGCTGAGTGGCACACCGGGCAGTTATTCACTCGGGATTCAGGAGAACATTCTTGTCGGACTCGCGAAGTCGAACTTCCACAATGGCGGGCGGATCAAATTCGGGCCCGACGGGATGCTCTACGCGACGGTCGGCGACGCCACGCACACCTCGTACGCGCAGAATCCGAAATCTCTGAACGGAAAGATCCTACGGATGACGCCCACGGGCGCGGTGCCGACCGACAATCCAACTCCGGGGTCGGTCGTCTACTCGATGGGGCACAGGAATCCGCAGGGATTGGCGTGGGACGCAAGCGGCCAACTCTGGGCATCCGAGTTCGGGCAGAACACCTGGGATGAGCTCAACAGAATCGTGCCTGGTGGCAACTACGGCTGGCCCCTCGCCGAAGGCATCGCGAAGAAGACCGGCTTCATCGACCCGGTCTACCAGTGGAAGACGGCGGAGGCGAGCCCGAGCGGCCTCGCCTTCGTCAACGGCACCTTCTTTATGGCAACACTGCGCGGCGCCCGGCTGTGGGCCATCCACCCTGGCCCCGGTGACAATGCTGCGCCGAGCAGCCCCATGGCATATTTCGTAAACAGCTACGGCCGCATCCGGGATGCGGTGCCTGGGCCGGACGGCACGCTGTGGATCCTGACCAACAACACCGACGGGCGCGGCAACCCGCAGGACGGGGACGACCGGTTGTTGCAGGTGCACCTGGGTAGCTAGCGGGAAGGGTAGGTCCGAGGTTTCGAATATTTGCAACCCGGGCCCGGGTCTCGATGCTGCCCTCGCGGGCTTACTTGAGCAACGGGTTCACGCGGGCCTACTCGACCAGCGGGTTTACTCGCGGTCGGCGAGCGGAACGTAGCCGGCAACGAGTTCCGTATCGGTTCCGGTGGGGCCGATCTTGGCAGCGCCGCCAGGCGAACCCAGCGCCTCGGTCGCGCCCGGGAGAGGGCGCGCAAAAAACGTGTCGTTGTCTTTGATGAACGGTGTCCACTTCTCGGGGACGTCATCCTCGTAGAAGATTGCCTGCACCGGGCAGACCGGTTCGCAAGCACCGCAATCGATGCACTCGTCTGGACTGATGTAGAGTGAACGCCCGCCCTCGTAGATGCAGTCGACCGGGCACTCGTCCACACAGGCGCGATCCATCACATCGATGCACGGCTCCGCGATTACATAGGTCATGACCGTCCTCTCACGGTACGAAAACAGTCGGTGCGCTGGTGGCTGCGGCCGCTGCATCTATAAAAAGTACGATACCCCTTTTAATTCGGATCACGAGGGAATCGCGGGTACCCCTGCGTCGGATTGCTCACGCGACGACAAATTTAGCGGAACCATGCACAACTCCGGCTCCACGAATGGCAGGAGAGCCACTTCCCCACTGTCGTGGCCGATGGTGTTGAGAGTGCGCTTGATGAGCCCCCAGTGCACAGAGCAGACGACGCCGGGATGCGCGGCCGCGGTGTCGCGAAACGGGCACGCTAATAGCTCGATCGCGCGATCATCACCGTCGCCACTGAGTACCGGCCCAAAGCCCATCCGGTCAAGCATCTGCACAAGAGGAGTGGCAGCATCCCCGTCTGCCCCGAGGGAGATGCCGTCCGCGTTCGCGTCGGCCCAGCGCTCGCCGGCGGCGACCGCCCGAGCACGTCCGCCATCCGGATCAGACGACAGGGCATCCGCGAGCACTTCGGCAAGCTGACGATGCCCTTCGGCGTTGCGGGCCGCCGCTGTAATACTGAACAGCACTCGAGGCCGCCCACGGTGCCCTCCGTGTGTGGGTTCGCGGCGAATCAGCCCTGCGTTTTCGAGCTGTTCGAGGTGAAAACGCACCGTGGTGATATGCAATCCGACTCGTGCCGCCAGCGCCGTGGCGTCCATTGGCTCGTGCGCGTCACCGAGCACGGCAAGCACTTCGCGCCTGCTCTGGGACGCCAGGGCTGCATGGCGCTGCTCGACCTCTTTGTCATCCACCATCCTTTTAAACTACCTCTATACGCTTAAAGAGCGCATAACT
>JBDTIM010000061.1:0-7287 GCA_039936355.1 Lacisediminihabitans sp.
GAACACCGCCATCTTCGCGATCGGGACTACTCTGCTGACCTTGATCATCGCGATCCCCATGGCGGTCCTGGTCGTACGAACCCGGTTGCCATTCGGACGGCTGCTCGGCCTCTCTATGCAGTGGCCATTCTTTATCTCCTCGCTGATCCTCGGCTTCGGCTGGATCACGCTCTATGGACCAGCAGGTTTCATCAGCGTGCAGTTCAGGCAGATTTTCGGATTCGTGCCGTGGGATCTCTACTCCCTGGGCGGCATGGCCGTCACCGAAGCCGTCGGTCTTGCCCCGATCGCCTACGTGTTCTGTGTGAACGCGCTGCGCCAGTCGGATGCGTCGCTGGAGAGTGCTGCACAGGTTTGTGGGGCCGGACCCATCCGCATCCTGTTTAGCGTGATCATTCCCATGCTTCGCCCACCGATCGTCTACAGCTCGATCCTCATTTTCAGCATGTCACTCGAAACGCTCAGTGTGCCGCTCCTGTACGGAACACCCGTGCGGATCCAGGTGTTCTCTACGTTCCTGTACACGAACGGACTGCAGTCGATCAGGCCCGATTACGGCATTCTCGGTGCGGCGTCGACGATCATCCTTGTCGTCACGATCGCAACTGTCGCAATCCAGGCCAAGGTGCTGAAGAACGCGCAACGGTTCATCTCGGTGCGCGGCAAGGCGGTCCGCCCCCGCCTTCTCGAACTCGGTTGGATCAGATGGATCGCCGCAGTAGCGATCGTCATCTATGTGATCTTCGGTGCGCTGCTGCCGATCTTCGGTCTCTTCTTCCGCTCCTTCACGATGATCTTCACTCCGCTGCAAAACCCGTTCCAGAGCCTCACGCTGAACAACTACCAGCGGGTCTTCACCTTCCCCGTCTACGTGCAGTCGATCACTAACAGCCTCATCATTGCCGCCGTGGGTGCTGTGCTGGTCAGTATCCTGGCACTGCTTGCTGTCCTTGTGGCCAGACGCTCACCGTTCCGTTTCGCACGCAGCGTCGAATACCTCGCCCTGATTCCGCAGGCAATCCCCGGGATCATCGTCGGTATCGGCTTCTTCTGGGCTTTCGCACTGTTCCCGGGTGGCAGTCTGGTGCAGGGAACGCTCATGGCCATCATCATTGCGTTTGGACTTCGCGCTCTTCCCACGGCATTCGGCTCGATCGCGCCGGCGATCATGCAGATCGGGCACGAACTTGACGACGCCGCACGCACCTCGGGCGCCGACTGGCTTGGTGCGTTCTTCCGGGTTCTGCGCACATTGCTGCGCCCCGCTTTTGTTGGCGCAATCATCCTGGTTTTCGTCACCATGATCAAGGAGTACTCCGCAGCGCTGTTCCTATCCTCGGCCAATACCGGTGTCATCGGCACCACGATGCTCGACCTCTGGGTGCAGGGAAACACGGGCTCAGTTGCCGCCCTCGCCACAATCCAGATCGCTATAACCGCCGTGTTCGTCGCCGTGGCGAGCATGTTCATGAAGGGACACGCGGATGCCTGAAGTACACGTCTCACAGCTATCAAAGCAGTTCGGTGATGTTGCCGTCCTGAACGACATCGACTTCACCATCAGGGAGGGCGAATTCTTCACGCTGCTCGGACCGAGCGGGTGCGGCAAGTCGACGACCCTGAACTGCATCGCAGGGCTCGAGGCTCCCACCTCTGGCTCCATCACGGTCGGCAATGTGCCGTTCGTCGACACGGCTAGAAAGTTGTACGTTCCGACGGAGGAGCGAAACCTCGGCATGGTGTTCCAGTCTTATGCGCTCTGGCCGCACATGACGGTGCAACAGAATCTCGTGATGCCGCTGGCCATTCGCAAGGTCTCGAAGGAGGAAAAGGCCACCCGCATCCACGATGCGCTAGATAAAGTCGGGCTCGCCCACCTCAAAGATCGTTATCCGCACCAGCTCTCTGGTGGGCAGCAGCAGAGGGTGGCGCTGGCCCGTGCACTCGTGTACTCCCCCTCCGTTCTCTTACTGGATGAGCCACTGTCGAACCTTGATGCGAAACTGCGCGAGCAGGCGCGAGCCTGGCTCAAACGCCTGCAGGTCGATCTCGGTATCACGACCATCTATGTGACTCACGATCAGGACGAAGCGCTGTCACTCAGTGACCGTATTGCCGTGATGTTCGATGGGCACATGGCCCAGATCGGCACCCCGGTCGAAATCTATGAGAGGCCCGCAACCGCGAGTGTTGCCGCCTTTGTCGGCAGCTGCAACTTCTTCACCGGGAAACTTGAGGGTCGGGATGGCCGAACCGCTCACGTGCGCCTCGACAACACCGGCCTGATTGTGAAGGTGGCCAGTGGCCTTCCGCTGGAATCCGGCTCCCCGGTCACGGTTGCTGTGCGGCCAGAGCGCCTGACGATCGCTCCGGCGACCGCGGATGTGACCGGCGAGAACGTCCTCGAAACCTCAGTGTTGACCCGCTCGTACGTGGGGTCCCGCTACGAGTACGGCTTGCGGCTCGGAAACAATGTGGTTCAGGTGATCTCACCGAATGGAGGGCTCGACGGCGAGGTGAGGCTCGTCTTCGAACCGGACGACGCACTGCTGTACGCGGGAGCAACCGTGCCATCCGCCGAAGCACAAGAACTCATGACCGTCGCGTCATGACTATCCACCACCCTTCTCCCGCGCGATGATGCGGGGGCGGCGGCCCTCGGCCGTGCTATTCGTATTGGCCCACGCTGTGGTGATCCAGCTCATAACCTTCGCTATGCGCCCGACTCTGTCGTACGCGGTGCTTGACGTTGGAGGCTCACCCGCACTTCTCGGTGTTGTTGTTGCGGCATTCGCCGTGCCAGCTCTCCTGCTCGCCCTGCCTGCAGGCCACATCATCGACCGGATCGGCGAACGCCCATCCCTGCTTGTCGGCGCGGGCGCACTCATCATTGCAACCCTGATTGCAACGCTGGCTAGGAACTCGGTCTGGGCTCTCCTGTTGGCGACGATGCTCCTCGGCATTGGTCACCTTCTCTCGGTCATCGGCGAGCAGGCGATCGTCGCCAACACGACGAACCGAGGCCAGTACGACTCCAAGTTCGGACACTTCACCTTCGCCTCGGCGATCGGCCAGACAGCCGGTCCACTGCTCCTCGCGTTGCCGGGCGGGACCATTGAAACACCGCCGGTCGACCTCATCTTCACCCTGTGCGGCGGCTGCAGTGTCGTTCTGGTGGGGATCTCCCTCTTCGTGAGGAGTTCCATGCGCGTGCACGTGGAGAGCCGCCCCCGCATGCTCTCGTCCGCACTTTCGCTGTTGCGAACCCGGGGCCTGCCCAGAGCGCTTCTTGCCGGGAGCATCGTTTTGGCATCCGTCGACCTGTTCCTCGCCTATCTGCCGGCACTCGGCCACGACCGGCAGATTGCGGCCGTCCTGATCAGCGCAATGCTCGTCGTGAGGTCGATGTTCTCGATGTTCTCGAGACTGTTCCTCGGTCCGATGGTGCGAACCATCGGACGCAAACGACTCATGGTGTGGACGATCGCGATTTCGGCCGTTGTGCTCATCAGCTTTGCTGCACCCGTGCCTGTGGCAACGCTCATAGTGCTCTCCGCGATCTACGGCTTTGCCATCGGAACGTGTCAACCGATTACGATGTCGTGGATTTCTGAGCTCGCGACACCGGGCACCCGCGGGCTCGCGATGTCGCTGCGCCTCGCGAGCAACCGGCTTGGTCAGACCGTGCTCCCCTCTCTCCTCGGAACCGTTGCCGGCGCTCTGGGAGCGTCCGGGGTCTTCATCGCTACCGGCGTCGTTTTGTTCGGTGGAGCATGGTCCGGCGCTGCCGTCGGAGAAGCCACGAGCGAGGTTGCGACCGAAGTCGAGGACGAAAATGGGGTGACGGATGCCCTCGAGTAGCTGTGGACAGGCCTCAACGAACCCAGTTCCGGCGATCCAAACCCACTTTCCCGCACACAGCCGTATCGTCCGGCAGACTGGAAAGGTGCGCCGGTCGATGACGCTGCGTGTGCAGCTACTACTCCTTCAGGTCGCCATCGTGCTCATCACCGTTGTGGGCACGGGAGTCGTCGCCAGCTTCCTGCAAGAGCAACAGCTTCGCGACGGCTACCGAGTCAGGATGACGGCGGTCGCCCAATCTGTTGCGGCATTGCCGTCGGTCGTGAGCGCGTTTGATGATAGCGACCCAAGCTTGACGATCCAGCCGATCGCTGAGGCCATCCGCAAAGCCTCCGACGTGACCTACGTGGTCGTGACCAACAGCGCGGGCATCCGCTATTCGCATCCCGACCCAAGCCTCATCGGAAAACACGTTTCCACCGACCCCGGCATCGCGCTCCTGGGCCACACCTATGTCGGCACCCAAACCGGAACTCTCGGAGAATCGTGGCGAGTCAAAGTACCCATCTTTAATAGCAACCACAAGGTCGTCGGAATAGTCTCCGTTGGAATTCTAGAAGCGGACCTGCGCAGCGATTATCTGGGGAATTCGACGCTGCTTTTCCTGACCATCGGACTCGCTGCCATATTTGGTGTGGTCGGTGCGGCGGGCGTAACCCGGGTCATTAGGAAGCGCACCTACGGCTTGGAGCCAGAACAGATCGCCGGACTGCTGGAAGAGCGCGAAGCCATGCTGCATGGCGTGCGGGAAGGACTGGTGGCGGTGGACGACCGCGGTCGGATCGCACTCATCAACGACGCTGCACTCCGGCTGCTCGACCTCGAGCACACCGAGGACCTGGTTGGGTCCCTCGCACGAAACCGACTGGATGGGGAACTCGTGCGACTGCTCGCCTCGGGCGAGGCAGAACAATCGCTGGTGCTCTCTGGTGAGCGAGTCTTGCTCGTGCGGCGTGACATCGCCGAGATCGACGGACGGATGATCGGCACCATCCTGATTCTGCGCGATAACACCGAGCTCCATGCCCTCCTTCGCGACCTTGATGGCGTACAGAGTCTCGCGGACGGCCTGCGTGCCCAGGCCCACGGCTTCGCCAACAAGCTCCACGTGATTTCCGGACTCCTCGAACTCGGACACCTTGACAAGGCAGTATCGTTTATCGCTCACGAGGGAAGCAGAGGAACCCTCTCGAGTGTCACGGGCTCGACCCGGATTCGGGACCTCGAAGTCATCGCCCTCTTGCTGGTGAAGCAGGTGAAGGCCGAGGAGCTCGGCATCGTCGTGACGATCGATCCTCACTCAACCTTGCCGATCCTCGCGTCCCATCCGGAGGCGGAGACCCTGCGTACAGACCTGGTCACAGTTATCGGGAACCTGCTCGATAACGCTGTCGAAGCCGTGGGGAGCAGCGGGCGGATCTCGGTGTCGATTCAGACACTAATAGCGGATGTCAGCGGCAGCCGACTCCTCATCTCGGTCGCCGACTCAGGGGACGGAATCCCACTCGAGCTCAGGGACCGGGTCTTTCTCTCCGGATACTCGTCGAAGGCGACGCTGCCCGGTGCGGTATCCACCGGTCGCGGAATCGGACTCACGCTGGTCAAACGAATTGCGGAGCGGCACGGCGGGAGCATCTCGATCGACACCGCGGCGGAGGGAGGGGCACACATTATCGTCCGTCTGCCCGTGAACCCGCGCGTGTTTTCGACGGCCTCGGCCACGCCATCGCCCGCGGGAGACGACGCGTCTGCGACGGCGCCGGAAGCCCGATAATGAGCATAAAACTCCGCGCGGTCATCGTCGACGACGACATCACTGTCGCGGAGATCCACCGCCAGTTCGTTGCATCCCACTCCGGGTTCACCGTAGTTGGCGAAGCACACTCAGGTACGGAAGCGCTCACCCAGATCGAACGGCTTCGTCCGGATGTCGTACTTCTCGACTTTTACCTTCCAGACTTTTCGGGACTCGAGGTGCTCAGCCGACTCCGCGTGGAACGAGGCCGGCAGCTCGAAGTGATCGCAGTTACGGCCGCGCGAGATCTCGATAGCGTGCGCGAGGCGCGGGCGAACGGCGTGCGGCACTACCTGGTGAAGCCGTTTACGGCATCCGCGCTATACGAGCGACTCGACGAAGTGGCCAAACAGTACGCCACGATGCACCGCGGGCAGCGTGGGGAACCGCTCGACCAGCGCACGGTCGACGAGATCATCGCGAGCACGTCTGGACGATACGCGCCGCCCCCAAAGGGGCTTTCGGATGCGACACTGCAGCGCATCGTAGTCGCACTCCAAGCCGCGGAAACTGACCTTTCCGCCGCTGAACTGGCAAGTCGGGTGGGAATGTCGCGAGTGAGCGTGCGCCGCTACCTCGAACACCTCGTGGGGCTGGGGCGTGCCACTCTCGCGCCGCGCTATGGCAGCACAGGCCGCCCCGAAAACCGCTACCGCAGCTCGTAGCTTGAGGCACGCGGCACCAACTGGCGGGCCAGGCGCACCACCAGGAACGCGCCGAGGAACACAAGCCAGCCGATCGCGACTGTGGTGGCGAGTAACTCCAACCGGCTGCCGAACACAGCCTGGAATCTGGCCAGCGAAAGGAGTCCACCAGTCCCGGCAACCACGGCGACGAGGCTGCCGCACGCGAGAGAGGACACCGCCAACTTCCGGTGGCCGCTCAGAAACGACGTCTGCAGCATTGCCCAGCAGGCAGCCGAGAATGCAAGCACTGCAACGATGGTGTGTGCTAAATCCTGCCACGTAAAACTCGCGCCAACCGGGAGCGGACACTGAGCAGTGCAGGTGACCTGCGAGGCAATCAAGAAGAACCCGCACCCGATCCAGAGTGAAATCGAGGGCGTCCACAGTCTCAGTATGGGAGCGGCCGAGCGGATGTCACGGGCCGCGAGCGCGATGAGGCTACCCCCGACGACGATGAGCAGCAGCGCCGTCCGGAACCAGTTCGCCGTTGGCTCGCCGACCGCGCCCAGTTCGCTCACGTAGAGGTCACGCCGCACTGTGCTCCGTGCGACCCAAATGATCGCGAGCGCGGCGCTCACCAAGAGGCATCCGAGAACGGTGCCCGCGAGTTCCGTCGCAACGCGAAGTTGCGCTCGGTCCAGTTGCGCTCGGTTGAGCTGCGCTCCATCCATTCTGGTCACAGCCAATATTGTGCACCGAACCGTGCCAACCTCGCATCCCCAAAGTCATCTCGCCGCCGCTTCCCCTCGTCGCCCATTCTTCTTTCTTCGCCGAGGGTGCCCGTTGGCGCCGAGGGTGCCCACTGGAACGGGCACGCTCGGCACCAATGGGCACGCTCGGCGGAATAGGAATACATACTGGTGGAGTGGAAACGGAAGGCAGTGCACGCATGAAAGCGATGGTAATCAACGGAACCGGCGCGCCCGAGGTGTTCGAGGCGGCAGA
>JBDTIM010000062.1:0-3405 GCA_039936355.1 Lacisediminihabitans sp.
AAGCGAGCAGCCATCGTCGCAAACGCCGTGGCGAGCACAGAGCCAATCGAGAAGTTGGGGATGATAATGACGCCCACAGCGAGGTTGCCCGTGATCGTCCTCTCCAGCGTCGCGATGCGGTCACTCGTCCACCCACTGGTGCCCACGAGGACGCTAATGCCGTGCGCCACCGCGAACTCGACAACGGATTGGCTCACCGAGGGAAGGGTTACGTCCACCGCGATCTCCGCACCGAGCATCTCCGCCAGCTCACCCCGTGAGTCGATCTCAGCGACAAGGTCGAAGTCCTCGGAATTGCGGATGATCTGCGAGACGAGTCGGCCCATCTTGCCTGTCGCGCCGACGACGGCGACTGTGGTTGTCATCCGCCCAATCTACCAATCGCACTGGCTGCCGATCGCTCGACAGCTTCTGAGGTCCTGCTCGACCGAATTAGGCTGTCAGGATGGTGTGTTTTCGAGAAACCCCGGTGTCGGATGATTCAGCTCAGGGGCTGCTGAAAGAGTATTTCGGCTCGCGGGAGCTGAGCTTCCCCGCCTCACAGGGACACTATCGACCTACCTTCCCCACCCCTGCACAGTTTGCTCCGCCTCTTGGAATCTTCCTCGTCGTCGAAGGAGTTGGCTCTGACGGTTCGAAGGCGGATGTGGGGTGCGGTGGTATACGCAGGATCGAGAGCGCAGTGAGCGGCACGGTCCGCTTCGAGGTGAAGCACCTGTGGCTTCAGCCGCACACCCGCGGACTCGGCTACGGCCGGGCGTTACTGAAGGAACTCGAAAAACGTGCCGTAGCGCTCGGCGCCGGGGAACTAGTCCTCGACACGAACGACAGCCTTACAGCGGCCGGTGGGCTCTATCGTTCCAGTGGCTTCCTGCGGATCGAGCCGTACAACGACAACCCGAACGCGACAAGCTGGTATGCGAAGGCGGTGGGCTCGGGCGCCGAGGCAGGCTAGAAGGGTTGCTCCACAGGGAGGCCCGTGCGAAGTTCCCGCGGTAAGTGGCCCAAATCGTTGTGAGTAATAAGCTCCGGCGACTTGACCGAACGCACCCGGATGATGGTGAGGCCACAATTGGCCTGGTTCGTCCCCATCCAACGCCACGCGGGAGCCTCGAACACTTCACGTACAAACCAGGCGATCACAAAATTGTGCGTGATCAACAGGGTGTGCTTGTCCTCGAGGGAAGGCGTCAGCCATTCGGAGACGGCATCCGTCATCTGAGCTTGTCCTGCATCGATTTGTGCCTCGGTGATCGAACCAAAAAACGGTTGAAACGCGTGTGGCATATCCGGGGTGGGACCAGACGGAATGCAGTCGAACAGCAGCGCGGACGGTTGAGCACGAAGGTCGGGCATACTCGCCGTCATGATTGACGCAGTCTCCTGCGCCCGCTGCAGCGGCGAATGCCACGCCTCAGTGAACGGCACTCCCCGTAATCGTTTCGCTATTAACTGCGCCTGCTGGGCTCCTCGAGCGGAGAGGGGTCCGTCTGGGAGGCCGTGCTCAGCATCCTGCTGCTCGCCATGGCGGACTAGATAAATGAAGTGGGACATCGTTGTTCCTGTTTTCGGGTGGCGCGGTACTGAACTTCCTCGCCGGGACGGTGCGTTCGTTGAAGGTTTATGCCGAAACGGACTCGTCACTGAGGCCGACGAATGCGGTCTCCTCGACGGTACCCACTGCGGCAATCGACAGCGGGCGAGACGCCAACTCCACTGCCAGTTCGCGGACGTCATCCGCCGTGACAAGCGCAAGCCTGCGCAGCGCCTCGTCAAGATCGCTAAACTCCCCCATGGTGATTTCGGAACGGCCCAGTCGCGACATGCGAGTATCCGAATCCTCCAGGGCGAGAGCGGATGCTCCGCTCAACTGCCCGGTTGCCCGGCGCATTTCGTCGTCTGTGACACCGTCATCCGCGAGCTTGCGGAACTCACCGAGGAGCAATTCCGCCACCTGGGAAGCCTTCGCCGGCGAACACCCCGCGTAGAGTCCGAATAGCCCCGCATCCGAATAGCTCGGTGAGAAGGAATAGACGGAATAGGCGAGCCCGCGCTTTTCTCGGATCTCCTGGAACAGCCGAGAAGACATGCCTCCACCGAGGATCGAGTTGAGAACTGCCATGGTGCTGCGCCTGCTATCGGTCGCAGCAATTCCGGGAACACCCAGGAGTATGTTGGCCTGCTCAATTGGGCGCTGGACAACGACGAGCGGGCTGCCGCGTTCGATCCGACCCTCGCTCGCGTCGCGGCGCGCCACGGGAGTCGCCTCCACCGTAAGATCCCAGCCTGCAGCTGTGAGCGCTTTCTGGACACCGTCCACGAGCAGGTCGTGATCGACGGCGCCTGCGACGGTAATGACAAGATCCTGTGCACGATAGTTCGCGCGATAGTGCGTCCACACCGACTCGCGTGTGGCCGCTTGAATCGTGTCTGGGCTGCCTCCGATCGGGCGGCCGAGAGGGTGGTCGCCGAGCACGGCTTCGAAGAATCGCTCGCTCGTGACATCAGACGGGTCATCATCCGCCATCGCCAACTCTTCGAGGATCACGCCTCGCTCGTTCTCAAACTCAATCGGGTCAAGCAGAGAGGAAGTGATCATGTCCGAGAGCACCTCAACGGCCATGTCTAAATCGCGATCTCGGATCTTGGCGTAGTAGCAGGTGTATTCCTTGGCGGTCATCGCGTTGTGCTCACCGCCGACAGCATCGAAGCTGACCGCGACATCGAGGGCGCTGCGCGAAGCAGTGCCTTTGAACAAGAGGTGCTCAAGAAAGTGGGTGCTGCCATAGGTCTGAGGCAGCTCGTCCCTTGATCCCACCGCTACCCAGTACCCGATAGTGGAACTGCGAGCTCCGGGCACCTGCTCACTCAGGATCCGCACGCCGCTCGGGAGTACGGTTCGCCGCACGAGCGATTCCCCCGCTGCGGTAAAGGAGAGTTCGGCCAGACCGAGGGGAAGCTCAACAGCGCCGTTCACTTGAACGAGCCTACGTTACCGCGTGACACCCCCTTTACTGGGGTACACGAATGTCGGATAAAAAGAGGACAAACAGACTTGTCTGTCGCACTTTCATGCTAGCCTCCAATTGTTGGAGAGTTGAGCACCAGTATTTGCCCAACTCGCGCAGCCGGATTCACCCCGAAATCCACTTGCACAGATCGCCACCCGAAGGCGAAGCACAACACGCTGGACCGTGAGATGAAGCGTCTCGCGTAAATACGGAAAGGAAACCGAGCGCTCCTCCGCGCTCGGTTTGCTGCCGGACGGCTTTGAGGATACCTAGCCGAATTGCCGAAAGGAGCCACGCTGTGGCGGTTGTTGACTCTGATCCAACCGCGCAGCGTGCCCCCGCACCCAGCTCCAGCCCGTGGGCCAAGCAGCGCATCCTAGAGACGGCAGACCGT
>JBDTIM010000063.1:0-32708 GCA_039936355.1 Lacisediminihabitans sp.
CGGGAGAGCGGACTGCATCCCGAAAGAGACCCTGGTGAAGCCTGCGTCGGCGAGCGCGAGCAGGTAGCCGGCATCCACCGAATCAGGATTCGCCTCGGTCGTCACCTCAGCCCCGGGTGCGATGCCCCAGGCGTCGACGACGGAGGCGAACATCGCTGCCAGATCGGTCACGGGCAACATAGTGGGCGTGCCTCCACCGAAGAATACGGTAGAGACGGCGCGACGTGGCACGCCCGCCCTCTCAAGCACTGCGCGGGCCTGGTCAATCTCGACGATCGCTTCCGATGCATAGTCGCTGCGCTTGGCCCCCCGCAGTTCGTCAGCGGTGTACGTGTTGAAATCGCAGTAGCCGCAACGCACCCGACAAAATGGCACGTGCAGGTACACCCCGAAATTGCGACTTTCCGCCCCGACAGCGGCCGATGCAGGCAAGCGACCGTCCAGCGGCGCCGGGTCGGCAATAGGGAGAGCGGATGGCACGGTTCCGGCTAGTCAATCGGACCGGAGAGCGCGGCGAAATACCGGCGAATGTAGAAGAACTGGGCGAACCTGAGTCCGGGGTATCCCGCCCACCAGAACCAGCGCGACGGCCTCGAAAAGGCGCGGACCTCCAACCAAACTGAGCCGTCATCCGCAAACTCGACGATGAACGACTCCTCACCGGACTCCGGATTCCCCGCCAGAGTTCCGTATGCGAATCCCTTGCGCTTCTTCTCGTTGATCACGTAGACCACCCGAGCCGGGGCTTTGACCGAAAACGGACCGACCGGTATGTGCAACCAAACGCTGTCCCCTGCAGCCACCATCGCCGTTCCATCGGAGCCGTACACGGCTTCTTCTTCGCCGTCGTCGCTCCCCACTGGGACTGGGTTTCCTGCCGTGTCCAGCGACACTGGGACATAACTCTGGCCAGTCACTTCGGGCGGAGTTTCGGCCACCTCGACGGTGAATCCGCTGCGTCGCTGGATGCCCCACGACAGCACCGACTGAGAGGCAAAACTCCAGCGCAACGGGCCATGCCCGATTCGCAGGCGCTTCTCAAATGGGCGGAACCCCCTCGGCGGATACTGCATCAGGTCAGCGGCCTGAGTAGCACCGACTGCAGCGTAGCTGACGGGCTGCTCCCACAGGGCGGAGCGCGTCATTACTTCTTCTCTTTTTTCTCTGTGTCCCCGGATAGCGCAGCAATGAATGCTTCCTGGGGAACCTCGACGCGACCAACCATCTTCATGCGTTTCTTCCCCTCTTTTTGCTTCTCCAGCAGCTTCCGCTTGCGGGTGATATCTCCGCCGTAGCACTTCGCGAGCACGTCTTTGCGCATTGCGCTGATGCTCTCACGGGCAATAATGCGTGCTCCGATAGCCGCTTGGATTGGCACCTCGAACTGCTGGCGCGGGATGAGCTTCTTGAGGCGCTCCGTCATCAAAACGCCATAAGCGTATGCGCTGTCCTTGTGCACGATGGCGCTGAACGCATCCACCGCCTCACCCTGCAAGAGGATGTCGACCTTGACAAGATCCGCATCCTGGTCGCCGATAGGCTCGTAGTCGAGCGACGCATAACCCTGGGTACGGCTCTTAAGATAGTCGAAGAAGTCGAAGACGATCTCGCCGAGTGGCATTGTGTAGTGCAGCTCGACCCTGTCTTCGCCGAGATACTCCATGCCCTGCAACGTTCCACGCCTGCCCTGACAGAGTTCCATGATGGTTCCCACATAGTCTTTGGGAGCCAGAATGGATGCCTTCACGATCGGCTCTGAGACTGAAGTGATCTTGCCCGCGGGGAACTCGCTGGGGTTGGTGACTGTCACGGTCTTCTTGTCGTCAGTGGTCACCTTGTAGATCACGCTGGGAGCGGTGGCGATGAGGTCGAGGCCGAATTCTCGCTCAAGCCGTTCCGTGACGATTTCCAGGTGCAACAGACCGAGGAAGCCACAGCGAAAGCCAAAGCCGAGTGCGACGGATGTCTCGGGCTCGTAGACCAAGGCTGCGTCGCTGAGTTTCAATTTGTCGAGGGCCTCGCGAAGCACCGGATAGTCGGAACCGTCAATCGGATACAGGCCCGAGAAGACCATGGGCTTCGGCTCGGAGTAGCCCTTCAGCGCCGTAGTGGCCGGCTTCGCAAAGCTCGTGACCGTGTCGCCAACCTTGCTGAGCCGAACATCTTTGACCCCGGTGATGAGATACCCGACCTCGCCGACGCCCAACCCCTTGGTCGGGGTGGGTTCCGGCGCGCTCACGCCGATTTCAAGCAGCTCGTGCGTGCTCTTGGTGCTCATCATCATGACCTTCTCGCGGGGCGAGAGTGAGCCGTCAATCACACGCACATAGGTGATCACGCCCCGGTAGGAGTCGTAAACCGAGTCAAAAATCATCGCTCTCGGCGGGGCGCTCTTGTCGCCCTTCGGTGCGGGAATGAGCTCGATAACCTTTTGCAGCAGTTCCTCGACTCCCTCACCGGTCTTTCCGGAAACACGGAGGACATCCGCCGGGTCCCCACCGATGAGGCCAGCGAGTTCCTTGGCATATTTTTCCGGGTCGGCTGCTGGAAGGTCGATCTTATTGAGCACCGGGATGATGACAAGGTCGTTTTCGAGGGCCAGATAGAGATTGGCGAGCGTTTGCGCTTCAATGCCCTGCGCGGCATCCACCAGCAGGATCGCTCCCTCGCAGGCAGCGAGGCTGCGGGATACCTCGTACGTGAAGTCGACATGCCCTGGCGTGTCAATCATGTTGAGGGCATACGTCTCGGATGCTGCGGATGCGGTTGCCACGCTCGCCCACGGCATCCGAACGGCCTGGCTTTTGATGGTGATGCCACGCTCGCGTTCGATGTCCATGCGATCGAGATACTGGGCACGCATGTCTCGGTCGCTGACCACACCGGTCACCTGCAGCATCCGGTCGGCCAGTGTCGACTTGCCATGGTCGATGTGGGCGATGATGCAGAAGTTGCGGATGAAGGCGGGGTCGGTCGACGCCGGCTCAAGGGCCTTCACTGCTTTCGGCGACACTGTGTCCTCTTGCTGCTGATGGTCCTGTTGCTACTCATAGTCTTCTTGCTGCGCAGGGGCGAACACACTATTCTCCCATGCCCTTCAGGGGAGGCAAACCGGCAGCAGCACTGATGAGATTGCCGGATGCGCGTGGGAACTGGTAATGTTGCCTGTTGGCTTGCGCATGCGGCCAGGATCACCCCTGTGATGACCTGGCGGGAGTGCGAATCGCGGCCGGGAGCTACCTCTCGTAACGGTGGGCACGGCTGCCACAATTCATTCGAAACATCACTTTGAACTACAGAAGGTAATAGACGTGGCAAATATTAAGTCGCAGATCAAGCGGATCCTCACCAACAAGAAGGCGACGGACCGCAACAAGGGCGTCCGCAGCGAGGTCAAGACCGCCGTGCGCGCTACCCGCGAGGCAATCATCGCCGGCGACAAGGACAGGGCCGTCGCCGCCCTCGCGGTCGCGTCAAAGAAGCTCGACAAGGCCGCCAGCAAGGGCGTCCTGCACAAGAACCAAGTTGCAAACCGCAAGTCAGCCATAGCCAAGAAGGTCGCGGCACTGTAGTCGCGTCCGCCATTCTGGTCGATCGACCGTAAAGTTCCCCGCCTCGGCTGAGACGGGGAACTTTTGTCTACGGCGAGACAGCCGCAAATTCAGCGAACCGACGGACGATCAAACGTCGGTGGCTAGATTACGCGCCGCCCTCAGACAGCCCATTCCCGAAATCAGGATCGTTGTACTGCTCCTCAACTGAGCACCCGACACTTCCCAGATACACGCGAGTCTTGAAGTCACGACGCCAGCCTCGTTCGCCAACGACTACCGCCCACAAAGAGTAATTACCGCCGATGGCAACACTCATACGCGTTCGCGAAGTGAAGTAAAATGACCGACTGTCGTCAGGGAATTTCGGCGAATTGTAGTAGCCAGCTGTGCGATAGGTGGGTGCCCAACTCGTAGAGTCGTTCAGGCCCCGCAGTTCGAACTTGATCTTAAGCCGCGTCACATGACCCTTATACATTTCTTGCGCGCCGGCTGCACCCTCGACCGCGCAGTAGTTGCCCAGCACTGCGCTCACAACCCCACCCGACCACCCTCGAAATTGAGCACTGTCACCGTATCCAGGTCCCCATGCTGCCGCAGAAGAGCCGAGAGCGATGACAAGAACCGTCACAAGGAGCGCCGCCGAAACAATTGCGGGCATAGCCCGCATGTTCATCTACCTCCGATGGTGCCAAGGACAACTTTCATCCACTCGATTGCCTGCAGTTTCAAGTCAGCTGCGGTGATTCTCTCGCCAATGCTGTGAATAGTGATGACCGCATCCGCGCCCTTCTTTGGAGCGACAAGCGTGTTTGCGTAGGCCTCTGGGTATGTGGTCAACCACACCGCACCTGCCCCCAGCGCTTCTACTGGCACCGCCTGGGCGGCGGATTCAGCATCCAACCACGCTGTGACCCAGTGCGCTTGTACACCGCAACTGTCATTCGGTTCAGATCGGCCTTTTCCAGATAGACGCATCGTTCGCCCGGTTCGATCTCAAATTGCGAGCCATCGGTCGCGGGAGCAGCGCGGTCGCGAGAAAATCGCACCCACGCTGGCCTGACGATAAAGGGGCGGGCTGAATCTGCATTTCATCATTGCCGTCTGGAATTGACTCGACATCGTCGTCTAGCGCGATCCTGCCGTATCTTTCGCGGGTCCCACTTCGACGCCGTCCGCAGTCGGGCCCGTCGCTCCTGCCGCTGGCGCATCATCGAAAGAGGGGTCTGACACTTCAGCGGTATCGAACGCAGCCGGAAACCAACGGAGTCCGGCGGGACCATAGACGACTTTCTGAGCGGTTGCAGGCACCGGAGACGTGTTCGGCACGGCGACAGGGGCTGGCACACACCCGCTGAGGGTGAACCCAGCCACAATGACGGTACACAACACAACTGCACTTGCGAATCGGGTATTTCGCATTGCGTCAGCATCGGGGCCACAGCGCTCCCCGCCTATCGGTACGACCTGTCTATTCCCGCTGGCGAGCCGCGACTGTCGCGGTCACTGCCGCCATTGTCTTCACTCCTCTGCATCGTGGGTGGAGCGGCCGGACGCCAATGAGCGGGTTAGACAACGCCGCGCGCGCTGATCGCGTTGACCATGCGCTCGAGTGCAAAGACCGGGTCGCGCCCAGCACCCTTGACCGCCGCATCCGTCTCGGCCAACATCTCGATGCATCGGCCGAGCCCGGCGTCGTCCCACCCCTGAAGGTCGCGACGTGCGCGATCGACCTGCCACGGCGCGAGACCAAACTGCTGCGCCAACTGGCCGGAGCTACCCCGCGAGCCAGACACCTTCGCCATCGTGCGCAGCTTGCTGGCAAACGCGGCAACCACCGGAACCGGATCTGCACCGGATGCGATGGCGTGCCTCAGCAGGATGAGCGCATCACCGTGTCTGCCCGCGATGGCCACATCCGCCACCCGGAATGCGGTGGTCTCTACCCGCCCCGAGTAGTACTTCTCGACGGTTTGTTCCGTGATTTCTTCGCTCGCGTCGGCAAGAAGCTGCTGGCAGGCAGAGGCAAGCTCGGCGAGACTGTCGTTGAACGCGGCTGTGAGGGCCCTCAGTGCAGCGGAGCTCACCCGTCTTCCAACAGAGGCGAACTCGGCTGCCGCAAAGTCAAACTTCTCGGTGTCTTTCTTGAGCTCTGCGCAGACAATCTCGATGCCGCCGCCGAGGCCACCGCGGAGGGCGTCGAGGAGCTTCTTGCCACGAACTCCCCCGGCATGCCGCAGCACCACGTAGGTGTCGTCGGCCGGCGACTCCAAGTACTCCATGACCTCGTGGATGAACGCATCCGTACACTTCTCTACGTTCATGACCCGGATGAAGCGAGGCTCGCCGAACAGCGACGGGCTGGCTACCGTGAGCAGCTCCCCCGGAGCGTATACGTCCGCCTCGATGTCGCTTACTTCGAGGCTTGGATCTTCGGCACGCAGGGTGTCTCGCAGTAGCCGGATGGCCCGGTCGGCGAGCACACTCTCGGTTCCGGACACAAGCACGACAGGTGCGGGACGCACCTTCTGCCAGCTCAGCTGAGGGATGACGACGGAGGCCTTCGACGACGCCTTGCCTGCCACGGGGCTCCCTCTGGTACCTGCTCGAATGCTTCCGCCCAGCTTATTCGCGACCGCCGTCAGCGGGCGACGTTGGCCGTTCAGACCACACGCTCATGCCACCATCCGGGCGCGGCGAAACAAGAACCATGCCTTGCCGGTCCGTGCGCTCCGCCACGGTTCCCACACTCGCGAGTATCTGGAGCAGGTGGTCGGTGGGGTGCCCATACCGGTTATGCGCGCCGACGCTGATGATTCCAATGGTGGCAGCCACCTTCGCATACAGTGCAGGATCCTGATCGGCCGAACCATGATGCGCGACCTTCACGACATCCACTCGCCCGAGCCCACGATTGGCCGCCAGCATCCGTGCCTGAGGTTCGTTGCCGAGGTCTCCGAGAAAGAGCGAGCGAAGGCAGCCGCGCTCACAGCGACCACCCCCGGAAAACTCGACCGTGACGCTTGAATCATTTCCAGGTTCGACTAAACCGGATCGAGTGGGGGGCCAGAGAACGTCGAAGTGTAGCTCACCAAGTTCGCCGGACTCCCCTCGGCTCACCTGGTTCACACGGGCACCACCATCGCGCAGTTGCTGCGCCAGGCGTACGTCGTGCTCGTCCGCGGACGGGCCGATCATCACGCAGTCGACCATTCCGAAAACCGCGGGGGTTCCTGCCACATGGTCGAGGTCATAGTGGGTCAGCACCAACAAGTCGATGCGGGTGACTCCAAGGGTGTCGAGGCACTGCCGCAGCAGCGAAGGATCCGGGCCGGTGTCGACGAGGGCGACGCGGCCGGCGCTGCGCACCAACACTGCGTCGCCCTGCCCAATGTCACAAGCGGCAATCTGCCAATCCTGCGGCCGTGCGATCGCCTGCCTGAGGTAATCGCCACCAACCACGCCGGCATAGCCGACAAAGATGACAACCAGCACGACCGCGGATATTCGACGCACGCGCCTTCCCCGATGGAGCGCGAGCGCGAGACCAAGCAGGATGGTCACGGCCGCCACGGCAACGCCGAGTGCCCCGGGCAGCCACGGGACGCTCTTGCCTGGCAGCGAGTCGAAGAATCGCGCGATACCAGCGATCCAGCTCGCTGGCAGCCAGGCCAGCCGCGCGACGAACACTCCGAGGGGTGCACACCACGGCAGCGTCAGGCAGGCTATGAGCCCAAGCACCGTGGCGATCGGGGCGGCAGGTTCGGCCAGCATATTCGCGGGCACGGCGTAGAGCGGAATGGACGGATTGAGAAGGATCGATACCGGCTGACACGCGAGCTGGGCTGCCAATGGAATCGCGATCACCGCAGACAGCGAGAGTGGCAACCATCGGGCGAGGTGGAGTGTCAACGGTCTCGACAACACAAGCAACCCCCCGGTGGCCAGTACCGAGAGGATAAATCCGTAGCTCCGCGCGAGCCAAGGGTCCACAGTGAGCAGGATCAGCACGGCAAGGGCCAGCACCGGGACTCCCCTGACGGGCCGCCCACTGCCGAGCGCTGCCAGCACAAGCACAGCCATGACCGCAGCACGCAGCACACTCGGTTGGGGTGTGACCAGGACGACGAATCCCACCAGCACTATGACAGATGCTGTGATCCTCCACCCTCGCCGGATGCCGAGCGCTCCTCCCGCGGCCATGATCAGCGCAATAATCACCGCGCAGTTGGCTCCAGACACAGCAGTCAAATGGCTGAGTGCACTCGTCTTCATCGCCGTGTTGAGCCCGGGGCTCACTGCGCTAGTGTCGCCGATGGCGAGACCGGGCAGCAGGGCGCCGCCGTCTCCCGGCAGAGCGCGAGCGGCATCCGCGAATCCCTCCCGGATCCCGTCTGCCCAGCCCGGAAACCCGGTGGGGGCAGCCCGGATCCGCGGCTGACCCGACGCGAAAAAGAGGAATGACACGTCGTCGCCGGCTTCGGTTGTCGCAACGGTACCGGAGAGCTCAATTGTCGTTCCGATCCTCATCTGCGCCGACGGTGTCAGCGATCCGAAGACTGTGACGGGAACGCTCGCGTGGGTCCAGCCGCCACCAGTTTTTGACGATCCGACCGTGAACGACGTGAGGGTTGCCGAAAAACGGATCGACCTGGGTTGCATGTAACCGGACGACGCAGTGCTGGACCGCACGGCGGTGGACGACACGGTGGTGGACGTCACAGCCCCTGACTGAGAAGGATGTGGCATCGCGGTCTCGGTCGTGACCGCGACGGCAGAAACGAAGCGCCCGCTCGCCGCAGCCGCAGTCAGCACAGCGGGTGTACGCTGCACATCCTGCACAGCGGCAGAGCTCAGCATCAGAGCGGTGGCCGCCGTGATGACGGCAATGACCATAGCAACCACTGCCCGTTTATGGAGCACGAATGCGCCAATCGTCACAGCGATGGCTATGGCCCACGCGACGGCCGCACCAGCCGATAACGCCCCCGGGAAACCAAGACACACCGCGAGGACGACCCACGCGATACTGACTGGCAGAGCGAGCCGGAGGTCGACGCTCATATGGTGACGAGGTTCTTCAGTTGCTCAAATGTCTTGTCACCGACTCCTGTGACGCTCATGAGGTCTTCGACAGCACTAAAGCGCCCATTGGTCGTGCGCCAATCGATGATCCGTTGCGCCATGGCCGGTCCCACCCGCGGAAGCGTTTCCAGCGCGGCAAGATCGGCGGTATTCAAATTCACCTTGCCACCCGCAATCCCCGCGGCCCCTGGTGCTGGCTGCGCTTCGCCCACGACAGGGACGGCGAGTTGCTCTCCATCGCTGACGAAACGCGCGAGATTCACCTGGGACTTGTCGGCGGTCTCCGTAAACCCGCCGGCGGCGGCAACCGCGTCCACTACCCGGTCACCATCGCGCAACTCGAAAAGCCCGGGCCTCATGACCGCCCCTACGACGTGCACAAAAATCGCAGAAGAGCTCTTATTGCCAGCTCCTGTCGAGCTACCCGGTCGCGATGTGCCGCCAGCCGCCGACTCGGCGCCACCCGGCGACACACTCGCGACCGCGTCTGGACCGAGAGACTGCGTCACCCCGTGTGGACCAAGAATGCTCACAAGCACGGCGATACCGAGAGCCACAAGTACCAGGATCACGGCAGCGCCGAGACCCACCCTCACCCTGCTCTTGGCAGGGGTAACCAACAGGCCGGGCAGCTTCATCCTGGAACGGTACGGTCACGAGCAGTCCCGGGCGCGAGCGCGTCGCGCGACTGTGCACAAAACGACTAAACCGGAAGCGGGAAGGAGAAGTCAGTGCTTGGTGACGATATTCACCAGACGCGGAGCTCTCACCACCACTGATGCCACCTCGCGGTCACCGAGCGAGCGCACAATCGCGGGCAGCTCACGTGCCATCCGCTCGAGCTCTACAGGGTCGACTGTCGGGGATACCTCGAGCCGATCGCGCACCTTGCCGTCCACCTGCACGACCGCGGTAACCGAACTCTGCACAAGTAACGCCGGGTCGGGCTTACGCCAGCCAAAGAGTGCGACGGAAGGCGGGTAACCCAGCTTCTCCCACATCTCCTCTGCCGTGTACGGGGCAAACAGGCTGAGCGCGAGGGCAACCGTTTCCGTCGCCTCCCGCACCGCGGCATCCGCTGGCCCCGCTCCGCTGTCAACGACCTTGCGGGTAGCGCTGACGAGTTCCATGAGTCGCGCCACGACCACGTTGAACTTAAACGATTCGATGAGTCCGGGTGCCTCGGAGAGAAAACGGTGAGTCACGCGTCTCAGCGCCACGTCACCGGTCTTCCACTCGATTTCCTTCTTGCTGGTGACGTCGTTGGCCAGTCGCCAGGCTCGAGCGAGGAACTTCGCCGAGCCCGCCGGCGAGACATCCTCCCAATTGATGTCATCCTCTGGTGGTCCGGCAAATGCCATCGTGAGCCTGATCGCGTCGACACCATGTGCATCGATCTCGTCGCCGAGATTCACTCCGCCCTTGCTCTTGGACATCTTCGAGCCACCGGAAAGCACCATGCCCTGGTTGAGTAGGGCACTAAACGGCTCAGTAAAGCCAACGTAACCCAGGTCGAAGAGCACTTTGGTGATGAATCGCGCGTACAGCAGATGCAGGATGGCATGTTCGACGCCACCGACGTACTGGTCGACCGGCGCCCAGCGGTCCGCCTCGGCCGGATCGAACGCCCTGACATCATCGTGTGGATCCATGAAACGCAGGAAGTACCACGAGCTGTCAACGAAGGTATCCATCGTGTCTGGGTCGCGCCTGGCCGGGGTGCCATCCTTTGGATTCGGGACGTTAACCCAGTCTTCGGCCGCACCAAGAGGTGAGGTGCCCTTCGGCTTCAGGTCGAGGCCGTCCGTCGCAGGCAACCGCACCGGCAACTGATCCTCCGGAACCGGGATGAGTTCCCCGTCTTCGCCGTGGATGATCGGGATGGGTGTCCCCCAGAATCGCTGACGAGAGATCAGCCAGTCGCGAAGCCGATAGGTCTTCGAGGCGCGGCCGGTGCCCGCCTTTTCGAGCTGTTCGATGACCTTTTTGATCGCGTTTGCCTTACTGAGGCCATCCAACGGGCCGGAGTTGATCATCCGACCCTCGCCGCCGAGAGCGACTCCGGTTGCTGCGGGGTCAAGCGGTGGCAGGTCATCCGGGATCTCACCATCGCGAATCACCGGAATCGCTCCGGTCACCGGAGCGTTCGTGTCGAGCACGACGCGCACGGGTAGTCCGAACTTGCGGGCGAAGTCCAGATCACGCTGGTCATGAGCGGGCACTCCCATGACGGCGCCATGACCGTAGTCAGAGAGTACGTAGTCGGCAGCCCAGATCGGGATGCGCTCTCCAGTTGCCGGGTTGACCGCAAAACGCCCGAGTGGAACGCCGGACTTCTCGCGGCTGGCATCCTGCCGCTCGATTTCGGTTTTCTTCTGCACCTGCACCAGATAGTCGGCAAACTTCTTCTGGACCTCGGGAGTCGCGGCAGAAACGAGTTCTGCCGCAAGTTCGGACTCGGGTGCAACAACCATGAAGGTCGCACCGTAGAGCGTGTCCGGTCGCGTGGTGAAGACTGTGACCGTGCCGTCGAAGCCGGCACCCAGCCCGCCCTCGATGACGAAGTCGACGTCCGCACCGACCGAACGACCGATCCAGTTGCGCTGCATGCTGAGCACCTTCGATGGCCAGGCACCCTCGAGTTGGTTCAGGTCGTCGAGCAAACGATCGGCGTAATCGGTGATCTTGAAGTACCACTGGGTGAGTTTCTTCTTGACCACAACGGCGCCGGAACGATCAGAGGTGCCGTCTGGCAACACCTGCTCGTTGGCGAGAACTGTCTGGTCGATCGGGTCCCAGTTAACCCAGCTGTCTTTTCGGTAGGCGAGACCCTTCTCGTACAGCTTCAGAAACAGCCACTGATTCCACTTGTAATACTCGGGGTCGCTCGTGTGCAGTTCGCGATCCCAGTCGAAGGATGCTGCGTAGCGTCGCATGCTCTGCTTCTGCTGCTCGATATTCGCATATGTCCATTCGCGCGGGTCGACACCGCGCTTGATCGCAGCATTTTCGGCCGGTAGCCCAAAGGAGTCCCAGCCGATCGGATGCAACACCCTAAACCCCTGCTGGCGCCAGTATCGAGCCACAATGTCGCCGAGTGCAAAGGCCTCAGCATGGCCCATGTGAAGGTCACCGGAGGGATACGGGAACATGTCAAGGATGTACTTGCGCGGCCGTGTGTCGTTCGGGTCATCAGTGCGGAACGGTTTCAGATCGTCCCAGATGGGAAGCCACTTCTCCTGCATGCGAGCAACGTCATACTCTAGCTCGTGATCGTCGTGTGCTGCTCGTTCATGCTGGGATGCCAAAGGAACTCTCAATTCATTGCGGAAAATCATTGCCGAAAACCGTTGCGGGAGAAGCCGGATCACGTGTGATCGTATGCCAGCGCAAATCCGCGGGCCACGGCTCGACTCCCAAGATTACCGGTTCTGTGGAGTTAGGTGTCCTCTTTCACGCCGAGGACTCGCAGCAGCACGGCGGCTTTGAGTTTCACCTCGGCCAGTTCCTCGCTTGGAACGGAGAGTGAGGTGATCCCGCCGCCGGAACCTACGGTCGCACCATGTGCGTCGAGGATGATGCTGCGGATGACCATCGCGAGGTCGATCCGACCGTCAAGTCCGACGTATCCGAATGCGCCGGAATAGATTCCGCGAGCTCGGTTCTCCAGGGCGTCAAGGATGGCCGTTGCACTCTGCTTCGGCGCACCCGTCATCGAGCCTGCCGGGAAGCACGCTATCACCGCATCCAGCGGGACAAGCCCCTCGGCGAGCGTGCCACGAACGGTACTCACGAGCTGGTGCACCTGTGCGTAGCTTTCTACCGCGAGCAAGCTGGGTACCGTGACCGAACCTATGCGACTCACGCGGGCGATGTCGTTGCGCATCAGATCGACGATCATCAGGTTTTCGGCGCGCTCCTTCTCGCTATCCTCAAGCTCGTCGCGCAGCAGCGCATCCTCCTCCGGTGTTGCCCCCCTGCGCTTCGTGCCCTTGATCGGCCTTGACTCGACCACACCCTCCGGCGATACAGACAGAAAACGCTCAGGAGAGGAGCTCAGCAGGGAGACCTCCCCCGCCCGCAGAAACCCACCGTGATGGCTCGGACTGGATGCCCGGAGCGCTAGATAGGTGGCCAGCGGATCGGGATGGACGTCGACGGTCGCTTCACTAGTGAGGCAGAGCTGATAGGCATCCCCCTCAACAATGGCCGCCTGGCACTGCAGAATCATCTCGAGGTATTCCTCATCGTCATACCGCCAGAGTGCCGGGCGATCATGAACGGGTACCACCACGTCATCCGGGACACTCCGGGCTCCAGCCAGTGCAGCGGTCACGGAATCTCGCCAGAACGCGAGTTCACCACTCCAGCCGTCTCCGAGGGCTAATAGCGACACCGTTCCCCTGCGATGATCGAACTCGACTGCCCTGGTCACCTCCATCCACACGGCATCCGGATACTGGGACGTGTGGGTCGCATCGACTCGCATGGTGCGGGCGCGAAGCTCGTACCCCAGCCAGCCCACCCAGCCAAGCCCGAATCCCTGCGGCTCTGCGACCACGAATTCAGCACCCGCGGAATTTGCCCGCACAGAATCAGTGCCCGAGCGATCCACGACCTCCGGGATCGAATACTCGACACCGCGCTCTTGCTGTGCTGCCAGAAATTCGAAGATGTCGTTCGGCAGTACTCGGCCGGGTGGATCCCTCGTCAGCGTTCCCCCTGCTGCGGACGCCGTCACGAGGCTCGCCCCCTCGCCCATAACGCTTAGCCCATCGATTGCCCTCGCGCCACCGTCGAGCCAGAATGCACGCTCCGAGCGCCCAAACAGCTCCGAGAACGCTGTGACCGGGTCAACCCAGCGCTCCATGACGTGTCGGATAACCCGCTGGCGCATAACCTAACTCTATGAGCGGAGGAGTACCGAGGAGCCCGGCTGCGTCAGCGTCGGCCATTTACCGCTGGGAACGCGACAAGTTGGAGCTTCTCGACTATTGCGACACGAGTGAGCAGACTCTTCAGGTGGCCGATTCCTGGTTGGTCAGCGAGGGAACGACACTGGCCATCGAGCTGCATCGCACTCGATTCCTGTCCTCCGTTGACGCACGCGGATTCGGCGCTGCAACCTCTCAGCAGCACCCGGGTGCGGGGAAATTCCTAGATGCCGAGAATTTTTGGGATGCCGCTCTCGCCACAATCCCCAGGGACGGTGAGTGGTTTCCCAGGGTCGAGCTACTCTCTCTGAGTGGAGCGGCACACTTCCGCTTCCGCCTGAGGCCGTCTCCGGAGCGTTCCCTCCGGATCGTGCTCGCGAACCACGCCGGCGACGATCCGCGAACAGCTCCGTTGATCAAGGGCCCCGATCTGGCGTCCATGCTCAGGCTCCGAACAATCGCGCAGCAACGCGGAGCGGATGACGCCGTACTGCTCTCGCCACTCGGTTTCGTCGTCGAGGGCGCACACACGTCACTCCTCTGGTGGCGCGGCAATACCCTGTGTGCCCCTGCGCCAGAGCTCGAGCGGATCGACAGTGTCACCGCAAAGAGTCTGATCACCCTGGCGACGGCGCTTGGGTACGACCTCTACTACGAGTCCGTCACTCCAGCAGAGTTGGACGGACTCGAAGTGTGGGCGGTAAACGCGCTGCACGGCATCCGCATCGTCACCGCGTGGGTCGACGGGCCATCGACTGCTGAGGTACCCGGCCGGTTGAGAAAGTGGCGTCGGTTGCTGGATACCCTCAGAAAACCATTGCCGCCCGTAGCACGAAGTGAAACGGAAACGACGAGTCCGTGAATGACATACTCAGTTGGATTCTGAACACCATCCATGACGTCGAACCGGTGTTGCGCATCCTGCTCGCCGCCGTGGGCATATTCTGCGAGACCTCGATCCTGATCGGATTGTTCGTGCCCGGTGACACAGTGGTGATTGTTGCAGCCACGGCCACCGCTAACTGGTTTGAATACGGAGCGCTGGTGATCGCCGTGGTGATCGGTTCACTCGGCGGTGAGAGTGTCGGCTTTGCGCTCGGGCACTATTTCGGGCCGAAGATTCGCGCCAGCAGACTTGGACGGGCAATCGGTGAGGGCCACTGGATCCGCGCGGAGAACTACCTTGATCGGCGCGGTGGGATCGCCGTCTTTGTCTCCCGATTTCTGCCGATCCTGCACGCGCTCATTCCACTCACCGTCGGAATGAGCACGATGCGCTATCGCAAGTTCATCGTCTGGACCACACCAGCCTGCATTATCTGGGCGATCAGTTATGTCTCGGTGGGATGGGCCGCTGCAGGCTCATATCGCCACCTTGCAGCCAGGCTGCACTTCGCAAGCTACATTTTCGTCGCTATCATCGTGCTGTTCCTCATCGCGGTGTTCATCGTCAAGAAGGTTCTCGAGCGACGCGAGGCCAGACACATGGAACACCCTGGCGACGGCGACGCAAACACGCCAGACTAATTCATCGACCGGCGGCTTCGCGATGCAACCGGCTCACCGCGCGAGGCGACAACGGAGGGCGAACGCCGCAGCATCCGCCCCCCGTTTTCTACGCGTGACTATGTGACAATTCCCACCTTGGCGAGCCACGCCTTAGCAATGACCGTGGCGGACTTCTTGTCGTTCACGCTTTCCGCGTTGAGCTCCACCAACGTGCTCTGCGACAACTTCGCGTCAACCTTGTTAAGGATTGTTGCCGCCTGTGAATCAACTTTCTTCGACACGATCGGTGCGACGTTATCCGCAAAGAACAAACCGTCGGGGTCGGCGAGCGCAACCAGGTTGTTCGACTTGATATTCGGATCCGCCGTGTAGATGTTCGCGAGCTGGATCTCGTTGTCGACGAGTGCCTTGACCGTGAGCGGTCCACCGCTGTCTTCGACTGCCTTGAACCCCGCGGTCGTAATGCCGTACTTCTCCTTCAGTGCCGTCGGCCCGTATGGCCGGGTCTCTAGCTCGGAGTTCCCACCGACGGTGATTGGCTCCGTGACATTCTTGAGTGAGGCGATGTCCGTGAGCTTGTACTTGTCGGCGAACGCTTTCGTGACCGTCCACGAATTCTGGTCTGCGGCTTCCGCCTTATCGAGCACGCGCAGTCCGCTGGGCAATGCCGCCTGCAGCTCCGTGTAGGTTGCATCGGCTGTTCCGCCTACTGCAGTCTTGCCCGCGATCTTGTCGAGGGCCTGCAAAAGACTCCCGATGTACTCAGGGAACACGTCGATCTTGCCAGCCTCGATCTGCGGCAGATATACCTCGCGCTGCCCGATGTTGAACTGTCGGTCGACGGTGTAGCCACCGGCCTCGAGCGCCTGCGAATAGATCTCCGCGACAATCTCGTTGGAGTAGTACTGCTGCGATCCAACGACGAGGGTACCGCCTGCCGCGGTGCTCGATCCCCCTGTATCCAGAGGGTTACTCGATGCACACCCTGAAAGGGCTATTGCTGCCCCAACCACGACCGCGCCAATTGCGGCGAGTCGGCCTTTTCCTGCTGTGAACATGATCACATTCCTTACCGATTACGGGCTACTAACCCTGTGCCACGCGAAATCCTGCTGATTTCACGCGAACGTCTTGTTTGAGACCTGCGCTTACCCCCGCCGGTATGGCAAATCGCTGAGCCACACTAAAGGCAACCTCCGACACGAGAGCCAGCAGGATGACGATGATCGATCCGGCCAGCATCTGTGGGTAGTCATTGCTCTTGAGCCCACGGAAAAGGAACAACCCTAGCCCACCGCCGCCGACATAGTCGGCAAGAGTCGCCGTGGCGATCACTTGCAGAGTGGCGAGGCGGAGGCCTCCGATAAGCAGTGGGAGCCCGAGCGGCATCTCGACGCGACCGATGATCTGCCATTCCGTCATCCCGACGGCGCGCGCCGCGTCAATCGTGCGCCGATCGATTGCTTCAAAACCCGCGTACGCTCCCGCAAGGATCGAGGGAATTGCGAGGACGACGAGAGCAACAAACGGCGCTTCGAGTCCGATTCCCACGCCGAGCGCAATGATGATGAGGAGCCCGAGCGTCGGGAGTGCCCGAATGCCACCGGACAGGACGACCGCGAGACCGCGCCCGCGCCCCGTATGACCCACGAGATAGCCGAGAGGAATTGCGATGACGGACGCCACAACGACCACGGCGAGGCTGATAAAGATGTGCTGTGTCAGCCGGACGCCGATCCCGTCGTAGTTCCCATAGTGGCTCGGGTCAAAAATCCACGCGACCGCGGCAACGAGATAGTTCACAGCGTCACCGCCCGACGCGTTCCGGTTACGAACTGTCCCTCTGCGGGTCCGGATTTCACCCTGGACCACGGCATAATCGCCCGCCCCAGCTGCACCAAGATCAGGTCGATCACGAGTGCGACCGCGATGGTCAGGATGATTCCGCTCAGGACCTCTTCCGGGATGCTCCGCTGCAGCCCATCGGTGAACAGTAGCCCGAGGCTCCCAATTCCCAGGACCGCACCCACTGTGGTGAGACTGATCGTGCTCACCGCCACCACACGGAGGCCTGCAAGCAGTACCGGGCCAGCTAGCGGAAGCTCAACACGCCAAAAACGCGACCACGCCGAGAACCCGACGGCTGTCGCCGACTGATTGACATCGGCATCGACTGCGGCTAACCCGTCCGCCGTAGATCTGGCCATCAGCGCAATGCCATACACGGTGAGGCTGATCGTCACGTTGATGCTGTCCCGCAGCCCCGACCCGATGATGAGCGGCATCACAAGGAACAGCGGAAGTGACGGGATGGCATAAAGCAACGCGCTCGCGGCAAGAACTGTGCCACGAGCTCGCCTGAACCGGTTTGCCACCCAGCCGATCGGGATGGAGATAACAAAACTCAGCACAATGGCTGGAAGCGCCGTCGCCAGATGCTGCAGGGTGAGCTGCCAGATGAGACCGAGATTCTCGAACACCCACGTCATGCGAGCATCGGCTTCATGCTGATCCACCGTGTTGTCGCCCAACGAGCACTCCTGCGGCACGTCCTTCACTGTCCACGACAATCTCGCCTCGCGAAGTTTTCCTGATGCTGAGTGCCCGCTTGCCCTTTTCTGCCCCAATAAAGCTCGCGACGAAGTCATCGGCGGGGTTCGAGATGATCTCAGTCGGCGAACCCAGTTGTGCAATCTTGCCGCCCGTTTGCAGGATGACGACCTGATCGCCGAGAAGAAACGCCTCATCGATGTCGTGCGTGACGAAAACGACGGTCTTGTCTAGTTCCCGCTGAAGCCGAATGAGCTCCGTCTGCAATTCCGCGCGCACAATCGGATCGACGGCTCCAAATGGCTCATCCATGAGCAGGATGTTGGGATCGGCGGCTAGCCCGCGGGCAACTCCGACTCGCTGCTGCTGCCCTCCAGAGAGTTGGCTGGGGTAGCGATCCGCCAGAGAACGGTCAAGGCCCACGGTGTCGAGGAGGTCCAAGGCCTCTGCGCGAGCCTGCCGCTTCGACATCCCGTTAAGGATGGGCACTGTCGCGACATTGTCGATGACCGTGAAGTGCGGGAGCAGCCCGGAGTTCTGCATGACGTAGCCGATACGTCTGCGGAGCGCGACTGGTTCAAGCGTCGAGGTGTCTTCACCGTCGATCTCAATCGTCCCGGAACTACGCTCGACCATCCGATTGATCATCCGCAGAAGTGTCGTCTTGCCGGAACCGGACGATCCAACCAGTACGGTCGTCTTTCGGGAGGGGATGACCAGGCTAAAGCCTTCGACCGCGACGGTGCCATCGGGAAAACGCTTGGTAACGTCACGGAATTCGATCATGAATAGCTCATCCCTCGTGTCGGCGCGGATAAACGCCTGCCAGATGCACCCTCTGAAACACTATTCGGAGCCCGTGGCATTCCCGGATTGTCAAGAAATCTTGGGGCGAATTAGCAGTTTCGACCGGTGGAACACGATCGAGCGATCACATCTACCGCGGGTAATAACCTCCGAGGTAGTCAACTACCACCTTGTGGGCCTCGGCGATGAAGCGCTGTTCACCAGTCGAGCCGAATGCGAACGCCCGAGCCAGGAGCGAATCGGCCAACTCGAGCGCGACTTCCACCCGGAACCCCAGCTCAGCGGCATTACCGAGTTCAAAGCGCTCGTGGAGGATGGAGACGATCTGACCCGCGACCGCGCCGTTCCCCGTCGCGCCAGCGGCCCGTGGACGAACGTCGAGGACATCCCCGAAGCGCAGCGACTTAAAGCCGGGCTCCGTTCTGAAAAATTCCGCAATCCCGTCTACTGCAGCATCGATCGCCATAGACCAGCTGGTGATGCCAGGAGCGGAAAGGCCCGCAAGTCCGCGAGCGGTGAACTCGGTCAAGTTCCGTACGCTCGGGCTCTGCAACACTGCAATGCGGTCAGGAAAATACCGATACACCGTTCCGATAGAAGCTCCGGCCTTCTCTGCGACCATTGCGGTGGTAAGCCGCTCATAGCCGATCTCGTCAATTACCGCTGCTGCAGCGTCGAGCAGCGCGGTTAGTCGCGCGGTGCTTCTCGCCTGAACCGGCTCATTTCTCAGTAGAGCGGCGCCCGCAGGCAACGCATCTCCCAGGTGGTGTGCAACCATTTGCGTCTCCTTTTCGACTGGACCATAATTCTACCGTGCCCCCGCAACGGGGGCGTCAGTTCCGTTGACGGAATATGCGCCGAACGCAGTTTTTGAGCAAATTGACAAAACTTTGCTCACAAGACATCCGTTTATACACATCGAAACGCGACTCTGGCGCGAGCATGAAAGACTCTACGCATGGCCAAGTCCCGTAAAACGTCGGCCAGCACCCCGGAAAGCGAGCCGATCATCCATTTCGCGGCACGCCTTGAAGACTCCATGCACAACTTCCGGGAGAAACACGCTCGCAAGCGCGGACTCACACCCGTCGTCATCCCTTACACCGGGTACGGTGCTCCCGGTTGGGCACGAGTGCTCTGCCGTGTCTTGCTGGCCAGGCCAGACGCAAACAACGGCACCAGATACAAAAAGATCCGCGGATGGCGCAGCTTTACAAGCGTCCCGGTCAACGACGTCGCCGTCATCGTGCAGATAGGCGGTGTCGAGCAAGCGGTGAAGGCTGACCGCGGAGGGGTCGTCGATGAGATGCTCACGGCCGATTTAGCCCCAGGGTGGCACACCATTACGCTGCGCACGGAAGACTCGGAGCCGGTTGAGGCCCCCATTTTCATTGTCGACCCCGCTGTGCGTGTTGGAATTATTTCGGATGTCGATGACACGGTCATGGTGACCGCGCTGCCTCGTCCGTTCCTGGCCGCCTGGAACACCTTCGTACTCGATGAACACGCACGCAGACCAGTGCCGGGGATGGGAGTGCTTTACGAGCGGCTGGTTCGTGCGAACCCCGGTGCCCCAGTGGTCTACCTCTCCACAGGCGCATGGAATGTTGCGCCAACGCTCACGCGCTTCCTGTCGCGGCATCTCTTTCCCGCCGGTCCGCTACTTTTGACCGACTGGGGTCCCACTCATGATCGATGGTTCCGAAGCGGCCGCGATCACAAAGAGCGGAGCCTCCTGAGGCTTGCGGACGAGTTTCCACAGATCAAGTGGCTCCTCATTGGGGACGATGGCCAGCACGACGAAGAGCTCTACAGCACTTTCGCCAGCGAGCGAGCCTCAAACATCGAGGCGGTAGCGATCCGCCAGCTATCCCCCGGCGAGGCGGTCCTGGCTGGCGGGCGCAGTCGCGACGAGGAACACAGCCCCAAGCACGGCATCCGCTGGGTCTACGCACCGGACGGTGCTGGTCTGGCCGAACAGCTAGCTGACACCGGAGTCTTGGATACTCAGCAGTAAAAACGAAACGAGCTGCCGGTGTCCTCTGTCCTGCCTTCCGCACCCGCGCCTTACCAGCCGAGTGGCCCGTCAGACCCAGCGCGATACTCCTCCATGGGGACAGCACCTTTCTTCCAGGCGGCGAGAATCGGTGCGATGATCCTCCAGCACTCCTCAACCGCGTCCGCTCGCACCGACAGCGTCGGATCCGCAGCCAGGATGCCAGAAAGCACCTCGCCATACGGCGCGAGCTCCCCAGCGGCGAATTCCGTGCTGAGCGCCACCCGATCGAGAGTAAACGGATTCCCCTCACCGTTGATATTAAGGTCGAGGCTTATGCAGTCAGGGGTCAGTGCAATGCGCAGCTGCGGGGGGCTTTGGTACCCGCTCAGTCCGGTCGGCAGGTGTGGAACATCCTTGAAAGTGACCACGATTTCCTGCCGCTTGTGAGCGAGCGCCTTCCCTGAGCGCAATACGAAAGGCACGCCGGCCCATCGCCAGTTATCTACAGCCAAAGTCACCTCCGTGAGAGTCTCTGTGTCGCGAGCCGGGTCGACCCCGTCTTCCTTGACGTAGGGAGGGATCGGCTTCGCGTTGATCTTCCCCGCGACGTACCTGGCGCGGCGACTGGCCTTCGCAGCATCGTCATCCCAAACCTTGGTAGCCCTGAGTGCCTGAGCGATCGAACCACGCAGGTCGTCTGCGTCCAAACTCGACGGCGGTTCCATGGCGACAATCGCCGTCACCAACAGGAGATGGCTCTGGATCATGTCCACGAGCGCTCCAGCCTTGTCGTAGTACCCGGCCCGGCCTTCGAGCGCGAGCTGTTCGTCGAAAACCAATTCGACCCGTTCGATGTTGTCGGCGTTCCACACCGCCTCAAAGATCCGGTTGGCAAAGCGCAGGCCCAGCAGATTCAACACCGTCGCCTTCCCGAGGAAGTGATCGATCCGATGAATGTCCCGCTCCGGAGCCAACTTGAGCAACTGGCGATTGAGGGCGGTCGCGCTCGTGAGATCGGTGCCGAACGGCTTCTCCAATCCGAACACAGTGCCCTCAGGGAGCTCGACGTTCTCCAACGCAGCGCAGGACGCAATGGTGACGTGCGGCGGGAGAGCGAAATACAGCGCTGGCGTGCCGGTGCAGGCCCCGATGACACGCCTCAGGTCTTCCGAATCAGTCACGTCAGCCTGAAGGTACCGAGATGCCGCGACCACGCCAGCAACGCACTCGCCGCGTGCGCCGCCCGCTGCGAACGACGAGGTCACCCGCTTTCGCCACGCGGTATCCGTCATCGACTCCCGGTCGACACCGACGAGCGTGAAGTCTCCACCACGGCCGCTGGCGAGGAGATCTCCCAGCCCCGGCATAAGCAGTCGTTTCGCGAGGTCTCCTCCCGCACCGAAAATAACGAGCGTTCCTATGCGTTCAGCCATCGTTGCAGAATAGCTGTGACACTAGGGAAATGGCTTTGAAGATTGAAGATTACGCACTGATCGGCGACTGCCACACGGCTGCGCTGGTTGGCAACAACGGAAGTATCGACTGGCTGTGCCTACCGCGCTTCGACTCGGCATCCACATTCGGGGCACTCCTCGGTAACGATGACCACGGATGCTGGATGGTTGCCCCAAGCGGTGACGTCGTTGAAACCAGCCGCAGGTACCAAGACGGAACCTTCATTCTCATCACCAGGTGGGTCACCGCAACAGGCGAAGTCGAAGTAACCGATCTCATGCCACACGGGGGCAGAAGAGCAGACGTGATCCGCCGGATACGAGGGATCCGCGGAAGCGTGGAGATGATGCAGGATGTGCGGATCCGCCCCGACTACGCGATGGCAATGCCCTGGGTGCGACAGGCACAAGAGGAGTCTGGGAATGCGCTTATCGCCGTAGCCGGCCCGGACGCGATCATCATCCGCGGTCCGAGACTGCGTGCCACTGACCATTCTCACCACTCGGACTTCACCGTGTCCAAAGGCGAGACGGTGGACATAAGTCTCACCTGGTACCCGTCCCATCGGCAACCCCCGGAAGCTCCGAACGCGACCAAAGCACTCCGCACGACCAAGAAGTGGTGGCTGGACTGGGGGGCTGCGTGCACGCCTTCCCCCGTGTACGGAAAAGAAGTGCACCGCTCATTGCTCGTGCTCCGCGCCCTCACCCACGAGGACACCGGAGGGATCGTCGCCGCCGCCACAACGAGTCTGCCGGAACATTTTGGCGGGTCGCGAAACTGGGACTACCGCTTTGTTTGGCTTCGCGACGCGTCTCTGACGCTGCACGCCCTCCTCGACCACGGCTTCCGTGGCGAGGCTCCCGCGTGGCGAAACTGGCTTTTGCGCGCAGTCGCGGGAGACCCGGCCGACGTGCAGATCATGTACGGGCTAGGTGGTGAACGCAGACTCACCGAAATGGAGCTGGATAATTTCCCCGGCTACGAAGACTCCGCTCCTGTGCGAATCGGAAACGACGCATTCCGTCAGTACCAGGGCGACATCTTCGGCGAGGTCATGCTCGCGCTGCAGAGCGCGCGGGAGAAAGGGCTCGCCGAGACGGAGTTCTCGTGGCCGCTGCAGCGGGCACTGATGAGCTTCGTTGAAGACAACTGGCAGCGGCCGGACAACGGTATCTGGGAGATCCGCGGCCCACTTCGGCACTTCACCCATTCTCGAGTGATGATTTGGGCTGCATTTGACTGTGCGATCAAGGCAGTGCGCGATTTCGGCCTAGACGGACCGGCGGAGCTCTGGGAATCGATCAGGAACCAGATCCGCGACGAAATCGAAAATAGAGGTTTTGACCGCAAACGGAACACCTATACGCAGTACTTCGGCAGTACCGGCGTGGACGCCTCGCTTCTCCAGCTCTCCCAGGTCGGCTATGTGCGAGCAGACGACCCGCGGATGCTCGGCACGGTCGCGGCGATCGAGCAGGAGCTCCTGGAAGACGGTCTACTCATGCGTTACCGCACGGAGAGCAAAGTCGACGGACTGCCGGCCGGTGAGCATCCGTTCCTCGCCTGCTCGTTCTGGCTTGTGGAGCAGTACGCCAAAAGCGGTCGCCTAGCGGATGCGACAGTCCTGATGGACAGGCTGGTCTCGTTCTGCAATGACGTCGGTCTGCTCAGCGAGGAGTACGACACGCGTGGAAAGCGCCAGGTGGGCAACACCCCGCAGGCGCTGTCTCACCTGGCCCTGGTGCACGCAGCGGATGCCATTGCGGCCGCAACATCCGTGCCTAAATAACGCAGCCGTCAAGTCTGTTCGTCCTCATCCTTTTCGAGATCACGGCCTCCTTGACCTAGAACCCCGCGCCTGATAGCTTTCTACTTGTCACTTGTCTGTCCCCCTAAAGGCGGACAAGGCGGATAGTTCACGTACCCGACGTGAGCGTTCCTTACCCGAAAGGAACAGCCTGCACATGCACGCTGTGAATTCTGTGCTCGCTGCCGTTCCCCAGGCAGCAGACGCGATTGTCGCACCCATTGTGGTGACCGTTGTGCTGGCCACCGCAGTTCTTGCGGGAATAGCACTCTACGTACGTCGGCAGCGTTTGGCTGGCCACCTCAATGGGGTAAACGCGTCAGCGAGCGCGGTGTCTGCGACGGGTGTTCTCCTCAGCGCTCTGTTGATCAGCGTTGCGCTCGGCAATGCCTCGATTGCGTCCGCGACTCCAGTGCCGACAACTCCTGCAGCCAACAGCACCGTGGTTGTTTTACCCATCCCCACCGACCTCGACGGAATTCAGCTCCCCACGAAGTAGCCACGCGCTCCGGGAGAGGGCCGCCGCAGGACGTCACGGTCAAGCTACGCTGGGCGGATGCGGCTGACCACGGTATTTCAGGTGTCCTCGCGGGGACCACTGGTGCAAGTGCTCAAGACCTCGGTTGCGACTATCACCGCGTGGCTGTTGTGTAACATCCTTCTCAACCAGCCGCTGCCCATCTTTGCGGCCATAGCCGCTCTGCTCGTCGTGCAGCCGAGCGTCAACCAGTCCCTCTCCAAAGGAGTCGAGCGCAGCATCGGCGTGGTCGCCGGGGTGCTCCTGGCTTTCGGAGTAGGCCTCCTGTTCGGAACTGCGAGCTGGATCGTCCTCGGTGTGATTGTTCTCTCCCTCCTGCTTGCCTGGGCACTCCGGCTCACTCCAGGGTCTGCCAACCAGATCCCGATAAGCGCGATGCTCGTGCTTTCGATTGGAGCGCAGACTCCCGACTACGCCGTTAACCGCATCATCGAAACCGTAATTGGAGCGGTCGTCGCTCTCCTTGTCAACGTCGTGATCGTTCCCCCTGTAATGCTCCAACCGGCACACCTCGCGGTCAGCCACCTCGCACACGGCGTGGCCGACACACTCGATTCACTCTCGGCCGCCCTCCGCTCCCGGCAGACTCCCACTCAACGAGAAGAGCTCCTGACCGAGGCACGAGCCCTTCGCCCACTGCGCGACACGGCGATCAGCACCATTTCGCGTGCGGAAGAGAGCCTGATGTTCAACCCGCGAGGCGGAAAACACCGCACAGTGTTGGAGCACGATCGCCGTTTCCTCGGTTCCCTCACGGCACTAGCTACCCAGGTTCTGGGTATGACGAGGGCCGTCCATGACCACTACGACGAGGAGCTGACGGCCGACCCGATCGTCAAGTCGATCGCAGTGGAGTTGAATCGTGCAGCGCACGATCTCCGACTCCTGGCCCGCGGCCCGTCGCAGGGGACTTTACCGAGTGACGAGCCACCCACAACGGCTGAGCTTCCCGCACTGACCGCACCACTGGTCATCGCGAGACCAAACCAGCAGAACTGGATTCTGGTTGGATCACTGCTGGAAGACCTCCGGCGCGTACGCGAAGGAATTATCGGATCCAACGATTGACCAGGTGCCGTGCCCTACGGTTGAGACGTGATAGCCATGACAGTTCCGGTGCCGGGTGGTCCGGACAGCTTCAGGATGACGGAACTGGCCGATCCGCGCCCAGGGCCGGGCGAGGTCCTCATCGCGGTCGCGGCGGCCGGAGTCAATCGTGCCGATGTATTCCAGCGCCTTGGCCACTACCCATCGCCTCCGGGATTTCCAGACTGGCCAGGGCTTGAAGTCTCCGGCACGATTGTCGAGACCGCGAGTGACGTCACAGGGTGGTCTGTCGGCCAGCCAGTCTGTGCGCTCCTGAGCGGCGGCGGATACGCCTCCTTGGCCGTCGCACCCACATCCCAGCTGCTGCCCATCCCGGCGGGCGTCGACCTCGTGGATGCCGCCGCCCTCCCTGAGGCGATGGCAACCGTGTGGTCGAACGTCTTTCTTGATGCCGATCTGCGCGCGGGCGAAACCCTGCTCGTACACGGCGGTTCCGGAGGCGTCGGTACCGTCGCCGTGCAACTCGCCCGGACATTTGGTTGCTTGGTCGCGGTGACCGCCGGCAGCTCCGACAAGCTGGCAGCCTGTGCACGACTGGGTGCTGACATCCTCATTAACTACCGCACTGACGACTTTGTCGAGCGGATGCTGGAAGCCAGCGACGGTCGTGGCGCAGACGTCATCCTCGACGCCATCGGAGGCGATTACCTGGAACGCGACCTGCGGGCCCTCGCGCCTCACGGGCGTATCGCCGTGATCGGAAACCAGAGTGGGACACAGAGCACGATCGATTTGCGCTCGCTCATGGGCAAGTGGGCGAGCATCCACGGGACGACATTGCGAGCTCGGCCCGCCACAGAGAAGGCCGCGATCGTCGAGAGCGTGCTCGCGAACGCGTGGCCGCTCGTCGAGACAGGGCAGGTGATCCCGGTGGTGGACACGCGCATGCCGCTCGCTGACGCCGCCCTGGCGCACGAGCGGATGGAGTCGTCCGTTCACATCGGCAAGCTGCTGCTCGTGCCATGATCTGGGGTAGCACTGGAGGGCGAGCGCCCACGCGCGGCCGCACGACGATGTCGCTGCTTCTCTCCAGCCATCCTGGCCCGGGCGCCGCGGTCACGCTCGTCGCAATCATTCTCGGCATCGGGGTCGGTCTCGAACCATGGCGGGTGGTCGTCCTTGGACTCGCCTTCCTCAGCAACCAGTGGTCTGTGGGTCTGTCCAACGACTGGATCGACGCCGATCGGGATGCCGCGGCCGGCAGGCAGGACAAACCCGTCGCACAGGGGAGGATAGCCCGGTCAACAGTGCGGAATGTCGCCTTCGCGACTGCCGCAGCCGCCCTGCTGCTCACGCTCCCGCTCGGTCCACTCGCCACCCTCGCGCACGCGGCGTTCATCCTGTCTGCTTGGGGCTACAACCTGGGGCTTAAGAGAACAGCATTCTCTGTAGTGCCCTACCTCATCAGCTTCGGTCTACTGCCGGTCGTGGTCACTCTGGCGCTGCCAACACCCTCAGCCGCCGCGCCGTGGGCGATAGCGCTCGGCGCACTGCTCGGCGCCGCCGCCCATTTCGCCAATGTGCTGCCAGACTTCGAAGATGATCGCGCCACTGGCGTACACGGACTCCCCCACCGGATGGGACTCCGGGCGAGCGGGGTGGCGACGTACCTGGCACTGGCCGCGGCATCCGTCATCGCTCTTCTCGGGCCCACCGGACCACTTGCCTGGGTCCAATGGTTGGGCCTTGTGCTCGGTCTCAGCATCGCGGCAACCGGCATCGTCATTGTTCTGACCCGGCCACCTGGCCGTTTGCTATTTCAGCTGATCATCGCCGCGGCTCTGGTCGACACTGCCCTGCTGGTGATCGCCGGAGAGCGGCTTCTCGCCTGAAACGCGTTAGTCTTCTGCGGCCGAAGCCGAGGCGGAGGCGGAAGCCTGTTCCAGGGTGCAACCCTGGACGGCTGGACCCTGTGACACAACGTGCGAATTCTTGATGCCGAAGGCCGAGATCACACCACCGGCGATGAGCAGCAGGGCCGTGACCACGAGCCCCCGGTGAAAACTCGGCACGTCGAGCGTCGTCCCAACGATGATGCCGAGCATGGCCACCGCGATCAGACCGGCGACCCGCGCGACGGCATTGTTGATCGCGGAGCCGATGCCGGCCTGGCTTGCATCGATTGATCCGAGGATTGCTGCAGTGAGAGGCGCAACAGTGATGGTCAGGCCTAGCCCAAACACGAGGGTGCCAGGGAGCACCTGCGTCCAGTAGCTTCCAGTCTCATCAATCCACGTGAGCATGAAGTAGCCGATCCCGCCGATGATCGGACCCGCGGCCATAAACAACCGTGGCCCATATTTACCGGCGAGGGTACCGAACAGCGGGGACAACGCAATATTGAGGATGCTCACCGGAATCATCGCGAGGCCGGCTAGCGTCGCCGGGTACTTTGCGACCTGCTGCAGGAATACCACCACGAGTAGGCCGCCAATCGACAGTGCACCATAGATGGCCACCGTCGCAATGTTGCCCATACCGAAATTTCGCACGCGGAACAGGCCGAGCGGCATCATTGGTTGCTTCGCGACGCGCTCACGCCAGAGGAACGCCACGAGCGCGAGTATTCCGAGCACCATGGGCAGGTAGATCGCTGGACTGCCCCAGCCGTAGTTGCCCTGCTCAATGAGCGCAAACACGGGCGCACCGAGGCCGACGATGCACAGCACCGCGCCAAGGTAGTCGATAGTGACGCCCTCCTCGCGCACGTCGCGCTGTTTCAAGACTGCGAGCAGCCACAGAGTGACCGCGATCGGCAGGAGATTGATGGCGAAGACCAGTCTCCACGAGAGCAGGTCGACAAACAGACCACCGATGAGCGGACCGGCAAGAAACGCGGCGCTGGTCCAGGCGGTCCACAGGCCGATCGCCTTCGCCTGAGCCGCGCCTCGAAACGACGACAAGATGATGGCGAGAGAACTTGGCACCAACAGGGCTCCTGCAATCCCTTGCAGGCCGCGAGACACGACCAGGAATTCTCCGAAAGGCGCGATCGCGCAAAGCAGGGAAGTCACCGCGAAGCCGATCAGTCCCCAGCGCAACACGACGATACGACCGTACACGTCCGACAGTGACCCGGCCACGAGAATGAGCGCACCGAGCGTGATGAGATACGCGTCGACCACCCACTGTTGGATGCTCAGTCCTCCACCAAGGTCGCGGCTGATAGCCGGTAGCGCGACATTGATCACACTGCCGTCCAGGAACGCCACGAAAGATGCCAGCACTGCGATCGCGAGGATGAGCCTCTGCTGTTTCGTCATGAAGTCATTCTGTCCCCTGAGCGCTCTCGATCGCTCGCTCCACCGCGGCAAGGAGCACCAACCGGTCAAGAGGGCGGAAGTGCCCCGAGATCGGAAGTTCGATGTTGACGGCGCCGTCCAACCTGCTCCCTTCAGGGATATTCGGGTCAAAGCGGCTGAAGATCGAGACAATGCGGGAGTTCGCTTCACGATTTCGCGCGAGGGTGCTGAGCAACGGGTTCGTCGGCGCGAAGGCGCGCAGGGTCGCGCCGGGCGCGAAACGGGCGAGGCGAGAACCGGAGAACGGGGAGTTGATGGCGACCATTCGATCTATGCGGTCGGCTACGGCATCCGTCACCATGAGCTGCTTGCCGATGAGCCCGCCCTTGCTGTGGCCCACGATAATCACATGCCTAAGGTCCCGCTCGATGAGAAAACGAGCAACGAGCTCCGCAGTCGGCACGATCGCTCGTCGGTTGTACCCGATCTCCCGCACCAGGTGCACCGGATGCCCGAGGGCGTTGAGACGGTCGCCGACCGGCCGCAAAAATTCCCATGGTTCGTATACTCCAGGCAGCAGAAGCACAGGTTGCCGGCCCCCCACGAGGTATCGCTCGGGCCCGCCACGCCTGGCAAGGTAGTGAAGCTGCCAGCGCGCGGCAGCGAGTTGGTCACGACCCACCACCAACGCCCAGCCTGCGAGGTTCACGGTTGTGCGTGTTCCACGATGAGCTCGGCCGTCCGAACCGGGTCCGAGTGCATGATCACGTGAGGGCCGGAGACCTCACGAGAAACTGCGTCCGGAATGAGCGAGGCAACCCGCTTCGCCCACTCGCGCGGCACTATCGGGTCACGGTGTCCGCGGACAACGAGAGTCTTCGCGCGCACCATCGGAAGCCGCTCCTCGATGTGGTCGTCGAGAAGGTTAGGCAGCTGCGAGAGGTAGTACGGGATCCCACATCGGAACAGGTAGTCGATCGTGACGATGAGGTTTGCTTTCGGGGATTCCTGAAGCAGGTCGAGGAAAAGACGCCTCGATTGGGCACCGAGCGTTCGCTCCGCCGGGTTCGTGGTCGGCGCAAGCAGCACCAGCCGGTCGGTGAGTTCTGCGTGGTCAACGACAAGCCGCGACACGACCTGCGTTCCCATCGAGTGTCCGACGAGCACCGGGTCGTCGATGTTTTCGCCCGCGAGGACACCCGCGAGCACCTCCGCGTGTTGCTCGATCGACACCGCGCGTCCCGGATTGGGTGAGCGGCCGTAGCCGGGGAGGTCGACGAGGCAGACATTGCCGACCTTTGCAAGCTCTGCGGCGAGCGGGTGAAAATACCAGGACGATACGCCGATGCCGTGAACGAGCACGAACGTACGCCCCGCGGCCGCGAGAGCGGTACGTCCTGGAAGCCACATCAGGACAATTTCAAGGCCGGCAACACGATTTCGGCTCGATCGAGCCCGAACCCACCCCGTCGTCCTGCTACCGACGCGACGGGTGCGTGTCTTTTGGATGAGATAGTCGGACGTCACCCTTGTACACTAACCTCCACATTCTCTGTGGCACACTCTCTGCCCCACACTCTCTGCCCCTCGGTCTCTGCCCCAGATTCTCGGCCGGAATGCAGCCTGGTGTCAGCACCTGAATCTAGGCTAGGCAGACTATGTCACCCGGTCAGAGCTCTACCCCAAGTCGCGGTCCCGGCCCCGCAGGTCACTCCGGCCAGTTCGAGCACGTGAATGGACCAGCGGCGAGCGCGACCACCCATTCACGGAGCTCGCGGTGGTGGTGGGTTGCCGCCGGGATTTCCGCCGTCGCGGCCGGACTCGGCGGCGCCGAACTGGCTGCCGCGCTCCTCGCGCCATCTGGAAGCCCGTTGCTTGTAGTTGGATCCCTCGTGATCGACATTGTGCCCGCTTGGGTGAAGAATGGCGTGATCGCGTTGTTCGGCACGTCAGACAAAGCGGTGCTCCTCATTGCACTGGCACTGCTGGTAGCCGCCCTGGCAGGGCTCGCCGGAATTCTCGAGCGCGCACGACCACCGCTCGGACGTGTACTTCTCGGAGTGATCGGACTGATCGGCGTGGTCGCCGCTGTCACGCGCTCAAGCGCCGGACAGCTCGATGCGGTTCCCTCACTGGTCGCCACTGTCATCGCTGCAATCATTCTGCGCTGGTTAAGCAAGCGATTGGCATTCGTGGCCGATGAACACGACGCGATTGAACGGCGTCGATTCCTGGTCTCCGCGGGAAGCACTGCGGTGATCGGCCTGCTCGCAGTGCTGAGCGGACGAATGCTGACCGCTGGCAGGCAGGCGACCCAGGCGGCGCGCACCGCCTTTAAGCTCCCGAGGGCCGCGACCATCGCATCCGCTCCAGCATCGGGAACGTCACTTGCCGTACATGGTCTGACCCCGCTAGTCACACCGAACGCTGACTTCTACCGAATTGACACTGCCCTTCAGGTTCCCACAGTCGATCCGAAGGACTGGAGTCTAAAGATCTTCGGGATGGTCGACACCGAGCTCACTATCACCTTCGACGAACTCGTGGCGCTTCCACTGGAAGAAAGCTACACAACGCTCGCCTGCGTCTCGAACTATGTCGGGGGTGACCTGATTGGCAATGCGAAATGGCTCGGCTACCCGATCAGGGAACTGTTGAAAAGAGCCGGACCCAGACCAGGGGCCGATATGGTGCTCTCGACAAGCATCGACGGATTCACGGCAAGCACACCTTTGCCGGTTCTCACCGATGACCGCAATGCGATTCTCGCGCTGGGCATGAACGGCGAGCCGCTCCGTTTCGAGCACGGCTACCCGGTGCGAATGGTCGTCCCAGGGCTGTACGGTTACGTCTCCGCAACCAAATGGGTGACTCAGATGGAGGTCACTACCTTCGCGAAACACGCCGCCTATTGGACCGATCGAGGCTGGTCAGAGCGTGGCCCAGTCAAGCTGTCATCGCGCATCGACGTGCCCCATCGCGGCGGCGGACAAATCGCTGCAGGCACCGTGACTGTTGCCGGGGTCGCCTGGGCCCAGCACACGGGAATCAGCGGCGTGCAATTACGGGTCGATGACGGACCATGGAACGACGCAGAACTCGCCGACGCCATCTCAGCAGACACCTGGCGCCAGTGGCACTGGAGTTGGCTGGCGCGACCCGGAAAATACGTTCTCAGCGTCCGAGCAATTGATGCAGGAGGTGAAGTCCAAACCGCCGCTCTCGCCGATGTCGTGCCGGACGGGGCAACAGGGCTGCACAGCATCGACGTGACGGTCTCCTAAGCGGTCAAGACGGACGCTCGTTCGACCGAATATCGGATGCGGCGACTGTCAACCACACCGCGTCGCCGGCCGTAAGCCGAAGCTCGGCAATAGTGGCCGCGGAGACATCGGCCATAATCACGTGCGCTCCCGGCTCCACGCGCACCATGATCCGAGGCTGGCCGAGTTGTCGCTCGACGCTCAGGATGACTCCACGCCATGCACTGGATGCCTGCGATGCAGGTAGCCGCGCCGGGAGCTTGCGCTGCACCGCGACTGCCGACGGAACAAAAACTCGCCCATCGACCAGATTGAGACCCATCAACTGCGCGATATATTCAGTTCCCGGAATGCGGGCAACCTCCGCTGGGGTCCCGCGCTGGGTCACTCGTCCGTGTTCGAGAACGACGAGCTCGTCGCCCAACACCAGAGCATCGAGTGGGTCGTGACTCACGATTACCGTGCATCCCCCGAACTCACGCAGGTGGGCGGCCAGTTCGGTGCGCACGTGCGGCCTCGTTGACGCGTCCAGCGCGGCGAGGGGCTCGTCGAGCAGGAGGAGCCTCGGTTCCCCGACCAGCACGCGAGCCAGAGCGACGCGTTGTGCCTGTCCCCCTGAGAGCTGGCCAGGCTTCGCTTCGGCAAACTCGGCAAGACCCATCCGGTCAAGCCAAACACGAGCGCGTTCTCTCGCGTCAGCCTTCTGGATGCCGGTCGCGCGCAGCCCGAACGCCACGTTCTCGATCACACTCAGGTGGGGGAATAGCAGGTAGTCCTGAAACACAAAGCCGACGCCGCGGTGTTCCGGTGGCACGTGCCGATCAGGATTGACCGAATCCAGGACGTCACCACCCAGCA
>JBDTIM010000064.1:0-9797 GCA_039936355.1 Lacisediminihabitans sp.
ACGTCGCCGTGTGCGAAGTTCAAGAGTTTGATGATGCCGTAGACCATGCTGTAGCCCAGCGCGATCAGGGCATAGAAGGAACCGACAAAAAGTCCGTTCCAAATTACCTGAGTCATGGATGTACTCCGTCAAGTGAAAAGGGACGAGCACTGCGGCGACCCCGCAATGAGGTCGCCGCAGCAGTCGGTGGGAATCAGGACAGAGAATCCTTCAGAACGAACTTGCCGTCCTTTACTACCAGGATGATGAATCCGCCGTTTGAGAGCGTGTGCTCCGGGGTGAACTTCAGCGGACCGGAGAAGATCTTGAATCCGTCGAGTCCCTCAAGCGCTTTGATAATGTCGTCGCCCTTGGTGTTGCCAGCCTTCTTCATTGCCTCTGCCGCAACCCGCACGGCGTCATAGGACTGGGTGGAATACGGGCCGGGCTCAGCGCTGAACTTCGCCTTGTAGTCCGCGATCCACTTTTCGGCATCCGCACCGGTGAGCGTGTCTGGCGTCTGGGTCATGGTCGCGAAGACACCCTCTGAACCGGGGCCAGCGATTTTGGGCAGTGACGGGTCGACGCTGCCATCGGCAACCATGATCTTTCCCGCAAAGCCAGCCTTCTTCAGCTGGTTGATGATCAGGCCGCCCTCTTGGTAATACCCCGTCCAGTAGACGAGCTCTGGATTTGCACCCATGATGGCATTGACCACGGAGGAGTAGTCGCTCTCACCGGCGGTAACCGACGTCTTCAAAGCCACTTTGGCTGCACCGTCAGCTTCGATCTGCTTATTGGTCTCATTGGCGATGTCCACCGAGTAGCTGGTGTTGTCGTCGACCAGGGCGACCGTTTTGTAGCCTTCCTTCTTAATGAACTTGAGCGCAGCCGTGGACTGCTGCAAGCCGGTCCCGTTAATCAGGAACACGTTCTTGAGTCCCTGCTTGACGAGATCCTGCGAGTTAGCCGCAGGAATGATCATGGGGATGGTCGCCGCTCCGAAAATGGGAAGAGTCGGAAGTGTCGCACCCGAGCAATAGCCTCCAACTGAGACAACCACGCCGCTGGAGACCAATTTGTTTGCGGCAGCGACGGCCTGTTGTGCGTCACACGCGCCGTCTTCCACCTGAAGCTCCAGCTTGCGACCGTCGAGGATGCCTCCGGCCTTATTGATCTCATCGATGGCGAGCTTTGCGCCATTCACCATGTACGCGCCGGTCGGAGCGCTACTACCCGAGGTCGGGGCGACCATACCGATCTTGATGGCACCCTTGGTGGCGGAGCCGGAGTCGCTTCCACCGCCGTCCAGGAGGCCACCACTGCAACCGGAAACAATCAGGAGTACTGCGCTCGCTATACCGACCGCTGCTGTTAATCTTTTGCCAGATTTCATGTGCTTGCCTCTCCATTGATGACAACCGGTCAAGCGTTCGTGCGAAGGCTGCGCCACTCGAACCGGCCTGAGTACTATATGACGCTATTACAGAAAAGGCAGTTTTGACCGCCCTGATGGTATCGATCGCGTCAGAAAGAGGGGTAATACTGAAGTGTAAAGAGCGGAAATGTCGAAGCTTTCTCTACTCCGTCGGCTTCGTTTCCCACCAATCGATGACGTGTTCGAGGTGTTGGCGCATGAGCGTATCCAAACCGTCCGCGTCTTTTTCTGCCAGGAGATCGAGCATCCGGTGATGCTCCTGAGCAACCTCTGCAAGTTCACGACTGTGGGTCATTCTTGCCAAGTTCACCATCCGCGTTTGCGACCGCAGCTCGGAAACGAGCTCCACCAAACGTTTGTTTCCGTGTAACGCAAGCAACCCGAGATGAAACGCGCGGTCTGCCTCAATGAACTCAGCGAGCTCACTCTTGTCGGCATGTTGGGCGATCTTGGTTGCGAGTTTGCGCCACCGCGGCATGGTCTCGAGAGGAAACACCGCGGCGAGAGCCCGGATCGCGGGAACCTCGAGAAAGGCACGGAGTTCAACGATCTCACGTAGGTCGGTGGAGCTGACGGCCGTGACCCGGAACCCCTTGTTTCTGACAGATATAACGAAGCCACGCCGTTCAAGGTCGAGTAGCGCCTCACGGACAGGGGTGGCAGACACCTCGAACTGCAGCGCGAGTGTTGGGACGGTGACCAGTGTTCCCGGTGCAAGCTCGCCAGAGACAATCGCCGCTGCGAGTGAATTGCAAATCCGGTCTCGCAGACTCAAGACGTGTTCCACCTTGCGGAGTGAAGACAGTGTCATGGTTCCCTCATCTGCGGAGCTATCCGCCGCGTGCCAGCTTCGTGCACCGCCATCCATTCAATGTCGTGCCGTAGAACAAAAGTCAGACCGCTGGCTAGCATCAGACTATGTGGCATAGTACCGAAACCGTTCGCACTGTCGATTACCACACGGCCGGTGAGCCATTTCGAATTGTAATAGAAGGTGCGCCACGGTGGGATAGCAACACCGTTGCGCAGCGACGGGTCGAGTCGCAAGGCTCGAAAGAGATAGACCTCATTCGCAAACTGCTCTGTCGCGAGCCCCGGGGCCACTCGGATATGTACGGATGCTTCGTCGTTCCGCCGGATGACGCCGGTGCGGACTTCGGTGCACTTTTCTGGCACAACGACGGCTACTCGACCGCGTGCGGACACGGCACGGTCGCGCTCGGAGTGTGGGCCGTCGAAAGCGGCAAGGTTCACTCGAACCCGAACGGAGTGACAGCGGTCACGATCGATGTGCCCTCCGGCCGGGTGATCGCTCACGTGACTCAGCGAGGCGGCACGGTGACGAGTGTCGTCTTCGAGAACGTGCCCTCGTATTCCGTCGCCCGTGATGTTCCCGTAAACACGAGTCTTGGCTCATGCACAGCCGACCTCGCCTTTGGTGGGGCGCTCTACGCCTGCGTGGCCGCATCCTCGCTCGGCCTGGAGGTCACCCCGGAGCAGTACTCGACTTTGATCGAGGTGGGGCGCGAAATCAAGTGGGCGCTAAACGACAGTGAACTCGCGCGACACGCAAGCGACAATCGCCTCAACGGGGTCTACGGCACGATCTTCTACGACGACCTCGGCGATCTGGACACGGGTCCCCACCAGCGAAACCTCACGGTCTTCGGCGACGGATGGGGCGACAGGTCACCCTGTGGATCCGGAACCGCGGCGCGCCTCGCCATTCTGGCCGAGGATGGCAAGCTCACTGGATCGCGGGTCCTGACTCACGATTCGATCATCGGGACGCGTTTCGTCGGGCGGGTGGGGCGCAAGACGGCGACCGTGAACGGGCGAGCCGCGATAACACCCGAAGTTGAAGCAATGGCGTACAAGACGGGAGAGCATTCTTTCTTGCTCGATCCGCAGGATCCACTGTCAGACGGGTTTGTGCTGCGATGACCGATCACACGTCACGCCCAGCATCAGCGGGACCACCGTGGATCTCGGCCTCGGAAGTCTTCGAACTCGTCGATTTTGAGGGCGCTACCCGCGCCATCCAGCGAGCACTGCGCGAGGGTCTGGATCCGGCGTCTGACTTCAGCCGCTCGATTCTCGACGTCAATCACGGCCAGCTACTGCTTATGCCCAGCCAGTCGGCTCGGTTCGTCGGCGTGAAGGTCGCCACCGTCGCACCGAATAATCCGAGCATCAACCGGGAGCGCATTCAGGGTGTCTACATTCTCGCCGATGCGGAGACCCTGACCCCGGTGGTTCTCCTCGACGGCACTGCCCTCACCACACTGCGCACACCGGCGGTGTCGGCGGCGATCGCTGACTACCTCGCGCCAAAGTTCGTCGACCATCTCGTAGTTTTCGGGACAGGACCGCAAGCGCGAGCCCACGTACACGCCATGCGCGCCATCCGTGAGGTACAGAGAATCACGGTCGTCGGGCGCTTTCCCGGGCGCGCAGCTTCGCTCGTTGGAGAATTCGCTGCCCAGGGTATGAACGCCACAGAGGGTGACGCAGCGGATGTGCGCGACGCCCAAATCATCGTGTGCGCGACGACAGCGCGCATGCCGCTGTTCGACGGGGAATCCGCCCCAGACGACAGTTGCACAATCGCGGTGGGTTCTCACGATGCGGATGCGCGCGAATTCGACAGCGCGCTGGCCGTGCGCGCCCAGCTGGTTGTTGAAGATATCGCCGTCGCGCTGCGAGAGTCGGGTGACGTCGCTATGCCTGTCACCGAAGGCGTCATTGCAGCCTCTGATCTTGTGTCAATGCGGGAGATCATCACGGGCGCAGTTCCCGTTGACAGTTCGCGCCCGCGCGCATTTACGAGTTCCGGAATGTCCTGGGAAGACCTCGTTGTCGCGGCCGCAGTGTTCGAATGCTTTTAGTTGTATCTGATTCCGAGACCGCCAAAGTCCCGTTGCCGACAGTGGCGCCGCGCTTCGAATGTGGTTATCACACCAAATATGTCCAGGCACCGGCCATTCACCACGAATGGGGTTCTAGAAGCAGGGATTTGGAGAATTAGGCGATTCCTCCGCCGTCTACTACGAGTGCCGAACCGGTAACATAGCTCGACTCGTCACTGGCCAGCCAGAGCACTGCGGACGCGATCTCCCTAGGTTCGCCCATTCTGCCCAGAGGTCGATCGACAGATTCCGCAAGGAACGACTCGGTATCCTGCGCGAGCTGTCTCGCCTCTTCGCGCAGCATCCCCGTGTTGACGTCGCCTGGATTTACCGAGTTCACCCGGATTCCTTGCGGTCCGTGGTCGATCGCCAGAGCCCTGGTCATGTTCACAACAGCTCCTTTAGAAGCGCAGTAGGAAATCGCTTTGCCGCCACCTTTGAGCCCCCAGCCGGAGCCAGTGTTGATGATGGAACCACCGCCAGCTGACGCCATGATTGGAACCACATACTTACACATGAGGAAGATAGACCGCACGTTTACTCCGAAGACTCGGTCCCACTCTTCGACGGAGGTCTCGACCACCGTCGTGCGCCGAATGATACCGGCGTTGTTAAACACGACATCGACCCCGCCGAACGCGGCGACGACTTCGCCCACCACACGCTCGATGTCGGGCTCGCTGGAGACATCCGCTATGAGAGCAATGGCCTCGCCACCTGCTGCACGAATCTCATCGACGACAGCCTCAGCGGCCTCTCTCTGCATGTCAACGACTGCAACTCTGGCACCCTCTGAGGCCAGCAACAGTGAGGTGGCCCGACCGATGCCACCCGCTCCACCGGTGATAATGGTGCTCTTGCCTTCTAAACGCATGTCTGTGCTCCTTCGTTTTCTGGTGCTTCAACAGAATAGATACTGGTGGAGCTTTGGCCGGTGACCACTTTCACGTATCCGGTCAGCTCTCGATCGAGCACGCGGTCACCGGTGTCGACGAGCAGCGGTCGAGCTGCGAGCTCGATGAGTTTGCTCTCCGTCGCAACGACGAGGAGTGGGTCAGGACCGAGCCGCCGCAGAACCGCCGCAGAGATTTGTTGGTTGCCGCGCCCGAGCAGAAATCCCTGCCCACCAATCACCGTGATGATGGCCTTCACCGGGACATCCGTGGATACGGTCGCGAGGTAGTCGAGGAGCTGATGCTCCGACGCATCCGCTATGACTATCCGGCCGTCCCGCATCACGTCCACCCCTAATGGTGTCGACACGACGCCACACTGTTTCGCCACTTCCGCAACGGTGCTCCCAGGGCCTAGTAAGTAGACACCGTCGGTGCAGAGCTTTGCCGCGAGGCCACGGGCGGCTGCAACGACCGCTTCGTGACCGGATGCTGGCATAGCGGCCTTGCGTGCCTGGGTGCGCCCCACCAGATAGGGCACCATCATCGTGCCAAACAGGCGTGGGTCGACCCGGCCGACTCTCAACTGCTCCTCGACCACGTCAAGCACTTCGCGTTCGCGTAGAGGTGGACGGGATCGCGTATCCAGCCAGGCGAGAGCCATAGCTCCGGCCGCAGCAGGGCTCACGGCGAAACAGGAGGAGTACATCTTCACTCCCGCTGGCACACCCAGTGCAGCGAAGCCCGCGGGAAGGCCGGAGCAGACATCCCGCGCGGTTCCGTCGCCGCCAACGAAAAGTAGGAGATCGGCCTCTGTAGCGGCAATCGCGGCCGCCGCAGCAGTAGTATCGGCGGCCGTCGTGACAGTCTCCGGAACATACACGACTCGCGCATCCAACCCCGCTGCGCGCACAGCACTCTCGCCCATAGCGCCACCCGCAGTCATAATGACGGCATCGGGATACGAGCGTGCAATCATGCTCAGAACCCGTTGAGCACGCTCGTCAGACCTCTCGACCGCACCGCGCTCCCGTGCGAGAAGCTGCACGTCGCTACCGTCGCTACCCTTTAATCCTGCCGGGCCACCAAGACCGGCAACCGGGTTTACGACGAGCCCGATCATGATGCAGACGCTGAAGCACCGCTGAAGTACTTGCGGCGGTAGGCCCGCCACGTGATGGCCCAGCGTTCCGGGTCGTCGAGGTCATCGTGATGGGTGTGGTGCACGGTCTGGTTGTGAGGCGCACTGCGAACCAGCTCTGGATCTTCTCTCGCCTCCCGTACCACCTGAGCAAGCACGTCGGCGTACTCGTCGAGCTCTTTCATCGAGTACGACTCCGTCGGCTCCAGCGTGAACGGCTGCGGCACGACATAGGGGTGGTGGCTGGTCCAGTAGTGCATGCCATAGTCGGAGGCACGGACACCTATCTCCTCTGAGGTGATTCCCGTCTCCTCGAACAGCTCTTGCCACGAATACCGCACCTGCTCGATCCGTCGCCTGCCCACGGCATACGGGGCGCTAGCACCGGGGATATCAAGCACGCGCTTCATCAGGTAGTTGTTATTGAGCACCGCGATCTCGGCCACCTCGCGAAGACCTGCCGCGCCCATGGACATGATCCAGGAGTACGCGCGGACGATGTTTGGGATGACCCCGAAGAATGGGGCAACCTTGCCGATAGCCTGTGGCCGGTCGTTAACAATAACGAAGCGGTCGCCAACACGTTCGATGATTGGACCCGGCACGAAAGGCTCGAGAGCTTCGGACACTGCACTCGCACCGGCGCCGGGGCCGCCGCAGGCGTGCGGCGTGGAAAAGGTCTTGTGCAGGTTGAAGTGGCAGGTGTCAAAACCGGCGTCGCGCGCACGGGTGATTCCGAGGATGCCGTTCGCGTTGGCCTGATCGTAGGAGGCCAGCGCACCGACGGAGTGCGCCAGATCTACCCACTCCCGGATGTGCGGGTTGAAGATTCCGGTGTCTTCGGGGTTGGTGACCATGATGGCGGCAGTGTGCGGGCCCAACGCGGCTCGCAATGCCTCGAGGTCGGGATACCCCTCCGCATCCGGATGGATGGTGATCACCTTGTACCCGGCTGCCTTCGCACACGCGGCATTGGACGGGTGCGAGAAGATCGTGGTGATCACCTCGTCACGCTGGTCTGCCTCCCCCCGCGATGCGTGATAGGCGCGGATCATCGAGATGTTCGTCCAGATCGCTGCGGAGCCGCCGCTGGTTTGCAGGGAGACCCTGGACATTCCCGAGATCTCGGCCAGCATCCGTTCGGTGCGCCAGATAATTTCGAGCGCTCCCTGCACGCTGTCTTCTGCCTGCAGCGGGTGCAGATCAACCAACTGGGGGGTGCGGATGATCGCGTCATTGACCTTGGGCGAATACTTCATCGTGCAGGTACCCTGTCCGACGTCCACATTCAAGTCTGCGCCGAGGTTCTCCTGGCTCAACCGCAGATAGTGCTTGAGTACTCGCATCTGGCCGATCTCGGGAAGTGCGGGCGGCGCGCTGCGACGAAGGCTTGCGGGCAGCGCGGCGATAACATCACCGACCGCCTCGCGCACTCCGGATTCCACGGGCGAGACCAGAACTCCACGTTCACCCGGAGTGCTGAGCTCGAAGACGATGGGCTCGTCCCAACTCGCCTGGTGGAACCTGCGCAGGGCTGGTTTGGGTGCAATGGGGAGGCTCATGCTGTCATCTCCTGGAGAACAATGCCGATGTTTTCGACAAGGCGATCGATGTCTGCCTGGGTGGTCATTTCAGTGACGCACACCAAAAGAGAACGTGTGCCGATCACGACACCCGGCTCGATGTTCCGCTGGCGCATCGCGTCAACCAGCGACTGGGCAGTGGGGCCGGAGTTGTCGAGGGTGAGCACGAATTCCCGCAGATGCACGGCAGGATCTGCAAGCTTCAGCCCCGGTATTGCGGCGAGCTTCGAAGATGCATACGCGGTTCTCGCGAGCAGGGTCTCCCCAAGGTCGACCATCCCCTGCGGTCCCATCAGGGCGAGGTAGACCCCGGCCGCGATCCCCCACAGAGCTGCGGCCGTTCCGACCCACTCCTTACCGTCCTCACGCAGCGCAAACGATGTGCGCTCGAAAGCCACATCGCCGAAACCGTACTCCCCCGGCACATCCGTTGACGCGAGCCCGAAGAGCCGTGATGGCATCTCCATAACGAAACGCGGATCGTCGTGCACTGCGATGAAGCCGCCGTGGCTACCACCGAACCACTGGTGCAGGCCAAGGGACTGGATGTCGCCGTGCACAATGTCTGCTCCCGCGTCGGCGGGGGGAGTCAGCACTCCGAGTCCGATTGGATCGGTCCCGACGACCAGAAGTGCTCCGGCTGCATGAGCCGCGGAAGCCAACTCCTCCAGCACCGTCTCGAGTGCACCGGTGTAGCTCGGTGTCTCGACCCACACTGCCGCGGTGTCCGCGCCAAGGAGCGCGACGACGGCTGCGACGTCCACAGTTCCATTCACGGTGGGGACCGAGACGAGATCGAGGTTGGGCTGAACGAAGTCTGTGACCTTCGCGAACTTGTCCGGGTGCACATCGCTCGCCACGATCACCGCTCGACGCCCGGTGATTCTTCCCGCCATGGCAATCGACGTCGCTGCAGCCTGAAGACCGTCGTACGTCGGCACGTTAACGACATCCTGATTGAGCAACTCTGCCATCAACGATTGATACTGGAACAGGGCCTGGAAGCGCCCGTGATCCTCGTAGGGTTCGCCCGCGTATGCGGTGAGAAATTCGCTCCGGTTGATCACCTCGTCGACGACCGCAGGCACGTAGTGGTTGTAGGTCCCCGCCCCGAGGAAGCTCAGCCGGACCCGGGTCGAAACATTGCTGGCAAGAATGCCCTCCACATGTCGCACCAGGTCCTGCTCGGCGAGCAGGGGTTCTGGCAGGTCGAGCATCCGTCCGAGCCGCAGGTCTTCCGGGACATCCCGATAGAAGTCTTCGATGGATGCGGCACCCGTCGCGGCAAGCATCCTCGCCTTGGTCTCGGGCGCAGAGTTGGGCACATAAGGGTGCACGAAGGTCTCGGTCATCTGGGTTCCTCAATAGTGGTTGTCTGCTGGGAGATAGCGAAGAAGGGAATATTCGGTGCATGGGGATGGGCGAGCACGGCGAATCGGATTTCATGGCATGAATCCATCCTGATTCCCCTCATACTCGATTACCGATCCGACCGCGACGTGTTCGAAAAAGTGTTCTGTATTCTGTATACAGTAAGCGTGTGATCAATGCAAGGAAAGACCACCACATACACTGAGACATCGCCCGATCAAAAATAAACCCATCGGCGAGAGGTGAGAGGGCTCATGGTTATCGAACGGCGTACACTCCGATCGCAGGTCCGCGAAGAGCTACTGGCACGGATGCGTTCAGGCACAGTCAGTCCAGGGGAAGGCATCAACGAAGTTCAACTGGCCGCAGAACTCGGCGTGAGCAGAACGCCTTTGCGCGAAGCACTCATTGCGCTGGAAAGCGAGGGCCAGATCGTGAGTGAAGACGGCAAGGGCTTCCGTTTCGTACCGTTGAGCGCGCGCG
>JBDTIM010000065.1:0-6307 GCA_039936355.1 Lacisediminihabitans sp.
AATCTGCACATTCTCGGGTTCAAGACCGTCTTCGGTCGTGGCAGAGTCGACAAGCGCTGGCTCGAGATCACCATGCTGGTCACGCGGATCAGTGCGTACCTCGCCGTGATCTTCCTCTTCCTGCCGCTGGGCATGGCGTTCGCCTTCCTCGGCGTGCAGATGGCCGTCTTCGGCGTCTACATGGGGGCAACCTTCGCTCCCAACCACAAAGGGATGCCGATCCTTCCACATGACAGCAAAGTCGACTTCCTCCGCCGGCAGGTTCTCACCTCTAGGAACATCAGGGGCAATTGGGTCATGGACACCTTCATGGGCGGGCTCAACTACCAGATTGAGCATCACCTCTTCCCCAACATGCCACGGCCACACCTCGCCAAAGCACAAGCGATCGCCAAAGCGTATTGCGCCAAGAACGACGTTCTCTACACGGAGACGAGCCTGGTGCAGTCCTATGGGATTGTCATCAAGTACCTCAACCGCGTGGGCCTCTCCGCCGGTGGAGATCCTTTCGATTGCCCAGCAGCTATGCAATTCGGCCGCTAAGCCACGAACTCTCAGTGCGGTAAGCCCCAAGAGTCGCCCTCACCCGGACGCTTGGGGCTTATTCCGTCTCCAGAGGACTGGTGGCGAATGCGTCTGATAACCCAGGGGACCAAGTATTCGCGCGCCCAGCCCATGTCTTCGACCCGCGCTTGACGCCACGGCCGCGGAGGCAACGGCTCCGGTGAATACGGTTCAAGTTCGTTCTCGATGTTGAGCGCATCCAGTACCATTCGCGCGACCGTTGTGTGCCCGATGGGAGAGAAGTGCAGCCGATCAGGTGCCCACATGCGTGGATCCTTAAGCTCTCGCAGCGCCCACATGTCAGCCATAACGAGGTCATGGCGAGCTGCGATCGCGCGTAAGTTCTCGTTGTAAATTGCGACCTTGCCGCGAACCCGGCCCAGCACCGGTGTCAACCCGATATCTGGTCCATTGAAGAGCACGACCGTTGCGCCATCGGATCGGAGCCTTTCGACCCCAGTCTCTAGTCGCGCTGCAACATCATCAGGATCAGTATTCGGACGGATGATGTCGTTACCGCCCGCGGAGATCGTGATCAAGTCTGGCCTCAACTGCAGAGCAGGCTCGATTTGTTCATCGAGGATTTGTTGCAGCAACCTTCCGCGGATCGCGAGGTTGGCATAGGCGAGATCCTCGGTGCCTTCTCCCAGTACCTCAGCGACCCGATCCGCCCAGCCACGAAAACCGCCAGGACTCGCGGGTTCCGGATCGCCGATTCCCTCGGTGAATGAATCTCCTATAGCGACATAGCGAGACCACGGATGTTGCTGAGTCATGGAATCAACGATGCCTCAGATTGTCTCGGAACGCACATTCGAACGGGAATGTCGGCTGGGGGAGGTAATGTCTTCTCAAGTGAGTACACCGCTTCCCTTCGGCCATCAGGTCGGAACCTCAGCAGCGGAACACCTCTCTCCTTCGTTCCCCGAGCGTGCCGCACGAGGCACAGCCGACAAGCTCCGAGCGTGGCAACAAGAGGCACTCGAGGCGTACTTCGAGCGAGAGCCTCGCGACTTTCTCGCGGCGGCAACACCCGGTGCCGGAAAGACCACGTTCGCGCTGCGCCTTGCCGCGGAGCTGCTCGCGCGGAAGACTATCGACCGAATTACCGTGGTCGCACCAACCGAGCATCTCAAACGTCAGTGGGCTGATGCTGCTCACCGGGTCGGTATCCGCCTCGACCCCGGATTCAAGAACAGTCACGGGCGCCAGGCACGGCACTACCATGGCATCGCTATTAGCTACGCACAGGTGGCGACGAGGCCTACCCTTCATCGCAAGCTCACCGAGGGTGCCCGCACACTCGTTATCCTCGACGAAGTTCACCACGGGGGAGACGCGCTCAGTTGGGGCGACGCTATCCGTGAGGCTTTTGAACCAGCCACTAGACGTCTCTCGCTCACGGGAACCCCGTTCCGCTCAGATACCTCACCGAGTCCGTTCGTCACCTACTACCCAGACGAGCATGGCATCCGCACATCTCATGCTGACTACTCGTACGGTTACGGCCGCGCGCTCAAAGACGGCGTCGTGCGACCCGTGATGTTCATGGCCTACGCGGGCAAGGTGCGCTGGCGAACGCGCACTGGCGACGAGATGGAGGCGCGGCTCGGGGAAGGCGACACCAAGGACGTCACAGCGCAAGCCTGGCGCACCGCACTGGATCCCGAGGGTGAGTGGATGCCATCTGTGCTGCGTTCCGCAGATCGTCGCCTCAGCGAGGTGCGGAGCGCCGTGCCGGATGCGGGTGGGCTCGTCATCGCAACTGATCATTTTGCCGCGCGGGCCTACGCCGACATTTTGCAGTCAATTACCGGACGAACGCCCACCGTCGTGCTCTCAGATGAGAAAGCCGCGAGCGAGCGCATCGCGACCTTCTCGAAGTCCACTGACCGATGGATTGTCGCGGTGCGCATGGTCTCCGAAGGCGTAGATATTCCGCGCCTTGGTGTGGGTGTTTATGCCACTTCGGCTTCAACTCCGCTCTATTTCGCTCAGGCAATCGGCCGTTTCGTGCGCACACGGCGGCGCGGGGAGACTGCCTCTATTTTCGTGCCGAGCGTGCCGAGCATCATGACCTTGGCCAGCCAAATGGAATTGGAACGAGATCACGCTCTCGACCGTGACACGGGAGACCAGCTGCTGGCTCTTGATGATGAGTCCGCTGCAGAGGCGAATAGCTCGGAGTCCGCATCGGCCGAGAACCTCTACGAATTCGATTTCAAAGCGCTCGAATCCCAGGCAAACTTCGATCGGGTGCTCTTTGAAGGCTCTGAGTTTGGTTTCGCGGCAGAGCCAGGCAGCCTCGAAGAGGAAGACTTCATCGGCATTCCGGGTCTTCTGGAGCCCGAGCAGGTCCGCGACATTTTGCGTGCACGCCAGGCGAGGCAATCGAGGCGGAGCGAAGACAGTAGACGACAGCGAATCGCCGCTGGCGAGGAACCTCCGCCGCCGCTCTACCGAACGCTCAAGGAACAGCGCACCCTGCTTAATAGCTTGGTCGGAATGAGGTCCAAGCTGAGCGGGGAGCCTCACGCTCTCATCCACGCCGAACTGCGACGAATGTGCGGTGGGCCCGCTGTAGCCCAAGCAACCGTCACGCAATTGCAATCACGAATTGACGCTCTGCGCAAACGAGCGAGCTCTGGCCGGTAACGTTGATCAGGTGACCGAAAACCTGCTGGAAACCACGTACCAGGAACTCTGCGCCAAGAAGCTCTCGCTCGACCTCACCCGGGGTAAACCCTCACCTGAGCAGCTCGATCTCTCGAACGCATTGCTTTCCCTTCCGGGCGATGGAGAGTATCGCGATGCGGACGGCACCGACCTGCGCAACTATGGCGGTCTCGATGGGCTGCCAGAGCTGCGTGCGATTTTCGGAGAACTCCTTCACATCCCGGTTAAGCAGTTACTCGCGCCAGACACGGTGAGCCTACCGATCATGTACGACACGATCGTCACTGCCCTGTTGCACGGTGTTCCCGGCGGTGTCGGTCCGTGGAAAGACGTCGAAAACCTGGCTTTTCTTTGCCCTGCTCCCGGCTATGATCGTCACTTCACGATCTGCGAGTCATTGGGAATCAGGATGATTCCGGTTCCCTTTGTGAATGGCCGGCTCGACTTCGACACAATCACACGTCTGGTGTCTGAGGACGCTGGCATCCGCGGCATGTGGTGTGTGCCGATGTACTCGAACCCCACCGGAATCACCTACACCGAGGATGAGGTGCGTCAGCTGGTTGAAATGCCGACGGCAGCACCCGACTTTCGTTTGATGTGGGACAACGCTTATGCGGTGCATCACCTGACCGACGAAGAGCCCCCGGTGGTCGATGTCTTAGGTCTTGCTGCACAGGCGGGGAACCCTGACCGACCTCTCGTCTACGCCTCGACCTCAAAGATCACCTTCCCCGGAGGAGGCGTTGGCTTCTTTGGTGCCTCCGCCGCGAACGTCTCCTGGCTGAGCACACATCGCTCTGCCAGAACTATTGGCCCAGACAAGGTGAACCAGCTGCGTCACGTGCGCTTTCTTGGGGACGCGAACGGGGTGCGCCAGCTGATGCAGAAGCATCGCTCGATCATGGCGCCCCGCTTTGACGCGGTGCAGCAGATCCTGGAGGCTCGCCTCGGGGCAGCGGCAGAGTGGTCTGTTCCCACCGGCGGTTATTTCGTAAGCCTCGAGGCCGGCGAGGGCTGTGCCAGCCGCGCAATCGAGCTAGCGAAGCAGGCGGGCATCGCGGTGACGGCCGCCGGTTCGACCTTCCCGTACCATGACGACCCCCGCGACTCCAACATCCGCATTGCTCCCAGCTTTGCCTCGCTGGAAGACGTTCGCGCTGCTCTCGACGGACTGTGCACCTGCGTGCTGATGGCGCAGGCAGAGCGTGCTTCCGCTGCCTGAACAGCATTACTGAAAGTCTCGCGAAGATACCCTCAGCCCCGTCTCGAGAGTCTCGAAGCGGTCAGCAAGAAGGTTGGTGACGCCTTCTGGCGATCGTTCTAGGATGCCGCGGATGATCAGCGCAGAGGAGTTGCGAGCAACCCGTCGGTACCGTGTCCACACTCCGACGCTGCAGATCACGTTCACTAGTCCTGTCTCGTCTTCCAGGTTCATGAAGGTAATACCGCTTGCTGTCTGCGGTCGCTGACGATGAGTGACGATGCCACCGACCTCGATCCGCCTACCAGGTTCCGTTTCGGTCAGCCGCGCCGCACTTATGACACCGCGACGATTGAGCGCCTGACGAAGATGACTGAGGGGATGGTCTTTCGTGGACATCCCCGTTGCCCAGAGATCAGAGGCGAGCAGCTCTATTTCTGAGGGCATCGAGAAGAGGGGAGGCTGCACCGACACCATGCTGCCGCTCAAGTATTCGGCTCGATTCTGTGCCGCATCACCCGCGGCCCACAGTGCCTCGCGCAGGGAGAGTCCGAGTGACTCGAACGCGCCGGCTGCTGCCAGCGACTCCAACTGCGCGGTCGAGAGGCCCACTCTGCGCACGAGCTCGGCCATGCTCAGGTAATCACCCGCTCTGACTCGCTCATCGACGATGCGTTCGGCGAGTTCGGTACTGATTCCTGTCACCTCCGCTAATCCGAGCCGAACGGCGAATACCCCATCGCGCCGATGATCGTTCGTATCGAAGTGTGCCGTGCGGTCAAATTCGCCGATTGGGGGCTGGTCAGGATTGAGGCAGCGATCGTTTCCCGTGGGCGAAGTCTTGGCCGGCGCGGTCTCGACAGGCTCGACGGCCGTCACAGGCTCGAGCCCCGTCTCCACAGCTGAGTGCAGGATGTCAGGGCGCAGCACCGTGACGCCGTGGCGCCGCGCATCCGCCACAAGAGTCTGAGGGTAATAGAACCCCATCGGCTGCGCCCGCAATAGCGAGGCCAGAAAGGCTGCGGGATAGTGCAAGCGCATCCAGGCACTCGCGTAGACGAGGAATGCGAAGCTCAGCGCATGGCTCTCTGCAAAGCCGAAGCTTGAAAAGGACTGGATTCTCGCGTAGATCTCATCGGCATCTTGCCCCACAATGCCGTTGCTTGCCATGCCCGCGTAGAGCTTGGCCCTGAGGGACTCGATCTTCACCTTGCCGCGCTTAGAGCCCATTGCCCGTCGAAGCAGATCGGCATCTTCTAAATTGCAGCCACCGACCGCAACGGCAATCTGCATGAGCTGCTCCTGGAAAAGTGGCACCCCGAGCGTGCGTTCTAGCACCGGCTTCAATAGCGGATGCAGGTAGCTAACGGTCTCGCGACCGCTCTTGCGACGCACATAGGGGTGGACAGCGCCACCCTGAACTGGTCCAGGCCGCACCACGGCGATCTCTACAGCAAGGTGATAAAACTCGCGCGGTTGAAGCCGGGGGAGCATGCTCATCTGTGCCCGACTCTCCACCTGAAAGATACCGATAACATCGGCGCGGCACAGCTGGTCGTACACCCCCGGTTCTTCTTTGGGGATACTGTCGAGACTCCAGGTTTCACCCAGAGCCTTGCCTACGAGGTCGAAGCAGTGCTGCAGCGCCGAGAGCATGCCGAGCCCCAGCAAGTCGAACTTGACCAGCCCCATCCACGCGCAGGCATCTTTGTCCCATTGCAGCACCGTTCTGCCGTCCATGCGGGCATGCTCAATGGGAACGACCTCGCCAACCGGTTGCTCGGTCAGCACCATGCCTCCGGAATGGATGCCCAGGTGGCGGGGAAATTCCCAGACCTGGCCCGCAAGCTCGAGCACCGCATC
>JBDTIM010000066.1:0-7221 GCA_039936355.1 Lacisediminihabitans sp.
CACCGGACGGCGAAGTTGACTGGCCCGGCGTAGAAAAGCACATCGATGATGTGATCAACGCGGGAGCCGACGGCATCGTCGTGTCCGGCACGACAGGTGAAACCAGCACGCTCACCGACCCGGAGAAGATCCGACTCGTCGAGGTGAGTAAGTCGGTTGCCGCTGGCCGCGCCAAGACCATCACCGGTGGTGGCTCGAACGAGACCGCTCACGCGATCGAACTGTACAAGGCGAGCGAGAAGGCCGGCGCAGACGGTGTCATGATCGTCACGCCGTACTACAACAAGCCGACCCAGGCCGGTGTACTCACCCACTTTAGGATGATCGCCGACGCAACCGACCTGCCCGTGATCCTGTACGACATTCCGGGACGTGCCGGCATCCCCATCAAGTACGAGACGATCCTTCGTGCGGCCCAGCACCCCAACATCCGTGCCGTCAAGGACGCCAAGGGCGATTTCTCCGAGGTCAGCCGTGTTCTCAACCAGACCGACCTGCTCTACTTCTCTGGAGATGACACGAATGTGCTGCCCCATCTGGCGATTGGTGCGACAGGACTTGTGGGGGTTACCGCCAACATCGCGGCCGCTCCATATCGGGTGATGATCGATGCGGTGAACGCGGGCGACCTCGCCACTGCAACGGCAGCGCACAAGCAGCTCGAGCCGCTTGTGCGTGCCGTGATGACCCATGTGCCAGGTACAGTCGCAGCGAAGTACATTTTGCACGGCCTCGGCCGAATCGGCTCCCCGAGGGTTCGACTTCCTCTGGTCGGGCCGGAAGACTTCGAAGCGGCAGGCATCGAAGACGAAATCGCCCTTGTCGGCGAGATTACCGGCCTCGATCTCAGCAACTTCCGCCCGGATCGCAACGCCGCTGCTGGCGGCGCATTGCCAAAGGTCGCCGGTACAACCCGCTAACGTGAAAAGGGGGCTAGAGGCCCCACAATCTGGCCAACGATAATTAGAAGACTCGGCCGCAATAACCCAACTGGACGCAATGAACTCACCTATTTTTCTCCCTAGCAAACTTCCATCAGGAACGCTTCGCGTCACGCCTATCGGCGGTCTCGGCGAAATCGGCCGAAATATGACCGTCTACGAAATCGACGGCAAGCTCCTCATCGTCGACTGTGGTGTGCTCTTTCCCGAAGAGAACCAGCCGGGAGTCGACCTGATCCTGCCCGACTTCAGCTCGATCCGTGATCGCCTCGATGACGTGCTTGGTGTCGTGCTTACCCATGGCCACGAAGACCACATTGGAGCGGTTCCGTACCTGCTCAAACTGCGCCAGGATCTGCCATTGATTGGGTCGACGCTGACGCTCGCACTTGTCGAAGCGAAACTCAAAGAACACCGAATCAACCCGTACACCCTCACGGTTCGGGAGGGACAGACCGAGAAGTTTGGTCCCTTCGAGCTCGAGTTCATCGCGGTCAACCACTCGATTCCGGATGCACTGGCGGTTGCCATTAAGACCAGCGCTGGCGTCGTGCTACACACGGGTGACTTCAAGATGGACCAGCTGCCGCTCGATGATCGTATTACCGACCTGCGAGCCTTCGCCCGGCTCGGTGAAGCCGGTGTCGACCTGTTCCTTCCGGACTCCACTAACGCGGATGTGCCTGGATTCACCGCACCGGAGCGCAACATTGGCCCGGTCATCGAGAGTGTCATCTCTAAGGCGCCACGCCGCGTGATCGTCGCGAGCTTTTCGAGCCACGTGCACCGTGTGCAACAGGTGCTGGATGCTGCAGCCGCGAACGGGCGCAGGGTTGCCTTTATGGGGCGCTCGATGGTGCGTAACATGAACATCGCTGCGGAACTCGGTTACCTCAAGGTTCCGGACGGCGTGCTCATCGAAGCCAAGAAGGCCACAGACCTCCCCGACAACAAGATCGTCTACATGAGCACGGGTTCCCAGGGTGAGCCCATGGCGGTGCTCGCTCGCATGGCCAATCTCGATCACCAGATCGAGGTAGGCAAGGGCGATACTGTCATTCTCGCCTCGAGTCTTATTCCGGGCAATGAGAACGCGGTCTACCGTGTCATTAACGGCCTTGTGAAGCTCGGCGCCAATGTCGTGCATAAGGGCAACGCCAAGGTGCACGTCTCTGGGCATGCCGCAGCGGGCGAACTGCTCTACGTCTACAACATCGTCAAGCCAAAGAACGTGCTGCCTGTCCACGGCGAATATCGTCATCTGGTGGCCAACCAGCAGCTCGCGATGGCTACGGGTATCCCAGAGGAGAACACCATCATCGGCGAGGATGGCACTGTCGTCGACCTCAAAGACGGCGTCGCGACGGTTGTGGGCCAACTAGACCTCGGTTACGTCTACGTGGACGGATCGACCGTCGGTGAGATTACGGATGCCGACCTCAAGGACCGCAGGATCCTCGCAGAAGAGGGCTTCATCTCCATCTTCGCTGCAGTGGACCCGCAGACCGGCAGGGTCATCGTTGGGCCGGAGATCCAGGCTCGTGGCTTTGCGGAGGACGAAGCGGTGTTCGATGCCGTCAAGCCGCTCATTATCCGAGCCCTTACCGACGCCGCAGAGAACGGTACCCGCGACACGCACGCGTTCAGCCAGGTCATTCGCCGGGTGGTCGGTCGCTGGGTGAACACGCAGCATCGTCGCCGTCCCATGATCGTGCCCGTGGTCATTGAGGCATAAGTACCGCTCCACCGCGCTGTATTGACACGCGCCCCGGCCAACCGGGATGTGAAGGGCTGCCGCGCTAGCGTTGAGCGCATGGCTACGAGCACCAGATCGACTTCGCGTGCGCGCACGACGAATTCGCGCGCGCGCACGAGCACCGCAGCCACCAAGCGACTTCCCGCCCGTAGGTTAAAGGCAAAGGTTGCCCAGCGATCCGAGCAGGGCTTGCTTGTGAAAGCATGGATGATGCTTGCGCACACAGCGGGCGGTGCAGCCCGTGTCCTTGGTCGGGAGTCTCTGGCCAAGGAGGAGCGGCGTGACGGAGTTCCGTTCTTCGTGCTCGTCCTCGCGGTCGCTGGAGCCGTCGTCGAATGGTTCCAGCCCACGGACCCTGTGGCGATTGCCCTAGACGCCTTCACGTTCGGCGGTCTGTTCGGGCGCGTGGCATTTGCGCTGCCGGTGATCATGCTGGTGTTTGCGATATGGCTGTTTCGGCATCCGTCGTCCGTCCACGACAACGGTCGCATAGGCATAGGCTTCGGCCTTCTTTTGGTCACGGTGAGTGCGCTGTGCCATGTGTTTGGAGGCCAGCATCAGCCCTCCGCAGGCATGGAGGTTTTGGCCCGAGCCGGTGGTTTGCTCGGCTGGGTCCTGGCGGCCCCTTTGTTGGCACTGGGAACTGGCTTCTTAGCGACACCCGTGATTGTGCTCCTCCTGGTGTTGTCTATTTTCATCCTCACCAAGACACCCCCGAACAAGATCCGTGATCGCCTGCGGGAGCTGTATTCATACCTCTTTGGCGCGCAACTGCCGGATGCCGACGAGCGTGCCGCACGCAAGGCTGATACGGACTCGCTCGTCTTCAATGAACTCGCGGACGATGACGACCCTGCGTCCATCCCGTGGTGGCGCAGAAACAAGACCAGGCGCGAGGATGACCCCGCTTTCGACAGCCCTGTGATTTCGCGCGATGGCAATGCGACGGACGTCATCGATCACAGTAAGCATGAAGAGGGCTTTGGCGTTGAGCTGCTCGAGGAGTTGCTCAATGCGGAGGGCGCGGTCAAGCGGTTCACGGGTGAGGTCGACGGTGTCGCGTCCACCACGGGCATCCGCGACGACGGCGGTCCACCTGTCGCGGGACTCCTCCCCGGGTTTTCCAACAAGGCATCCATCAAGGGCGAGCACGGTGATTTTGACACCGCTGTCGCGCACGAGGAGCACCGGCAGCCGACTGCTCCGTACCGGCTGCCCGCCGTCTCGACCCTGGCATTGGGAACGCCGCCGAAGTCGCGGTCAGAGGCCAACGACGCTATCGTTCGGTCGATTACCGAGGTCCTTGGACAATTCCATGTGGACGCCAAGGTAACCGGGTTCAGCCGGGGACCGACGGTCACGCGCTATGAAATCGAGCTTGGCCCCGGAGTCAAGGTCGAGCGGGTTACGGCATTGAGCAAGAATCTCTCCTACGCTGTAGCCAGCAACGAGGTGCGCATCCTTTCACCTATACCGGGAAAGAGTGCTATCGGGGTGGAGATCCCGAACGCGGACCGCGAGATCGTGTCACTCGGTGATGTGCTGCGCTCGCGGGCGGCCACGAGCAGTCAACATCCGCTCACGATCGGGCTTGGTAAAGATGTCGAGGGCGGCTTCGTTGTCGCCAACCTCGCGAAGATGCCGCACCTGTTGGTCGCAGGCGCGACCGGCTCGGGTAAATCGAGCTTCGTCAACTCCATGATCACGTCACTCCTGATGCGAGCAAAGCCGTCCGACGTTCGCATGGTTTTGATCGATCCCAAGCGCGTCGAGCTCGCGGCGTACGCGGGTGTTCCGCACCTCATAACGCCCATCATCACCAACCCCAAGAAGGCGGCGGAAGCCCTTGCCTGGGTGGTCAAAGAGATGGACATGCGCTATGACGACCTCGCGAGTTTTGGTTTTCGCCACATCGACGACTTCAACGCTGCTGTGGTGGCAGATGAGATCCAGCTTCCCGTGGGCAGCGAGCGACACCTGAAGCCGTATCCGTACCTGCTTGTTGTCGTCGACGAACTTGCCGATCTCATGATGGTGGCACCGAGGGATGTCGAGGACTCGATCGTTCGCATCACCCAGCTCGCGCGGGCATCCGGAATCCACCTTGTGCTGGCCACCCAGCGCCCGAGTGTTGATGTCGTGACCGGGCTGATCAAGGCGAATGTACCCAGCCGACTTGCCTTCGCCGTGAGCAGCATGACTGACTCGCGCGTAATCCTCGACCAGCCAGGGGCAGACAAGCTCATCGGCCAGGGTGACGCCCTGTTCTTGCCTATGGGCGCCTCAAAAGCGATCCGGGTGCAGGGCGCGTGGGTGACGGAGAGTGAAGTTGCGGCGGTCGTGAAGCACGTCACACGCCAGGCGCGGCCGGAATATCGCAAGGATGTCGCGGCGACGACCGAGCACAGGGTCGTCGACGGCGATATCGGAGACGATCTTGAGGTGCTCCTTGCCGCCGCGGAACTCATCGTCAGCACCCAGTTTGGTTCGACCTCCATGCTGCAACGCAAACTTCGGGTCGGGTTTGCTAAGGCGGGGAGGCTCATGGACCTGCTTGAATCGCGTGAGATCGTTGGACCATCCGAGGGATCGAAGGCCCGCGACGTGCTCGTGGCACCCGAGCAGCTGCCCGAAGTGCTCGCCAGGCTGCGGGGTTCAGAATCTGAGCCTGCACCCGAAGCGACGGACGCCATCCACTCCGGGACCCGCTACTCGGGTGAGCATCAGCCCACTGACCGATACTCCGGCGATCCGGTGACGAAGCACACTTCCGGTTACGATGAGGACGATGGTCCCTCGGATGAGGATGCCTGGAACCTGACCGGCAGGGAGTAGTACGTGACACTGCCTGACCCGCGCGAACCATCCGACACCGAAGATGTGCGTCAGAGTACCCACCCGATGCGCGGGCGCGTGGTTCGGAACGGCGATACCCCCGCGAGCAACGGCAACATCGCGAACATCATCACCGTAGTCCGCATCCTGCTCGCTCCTCTCTTTGTTTGGCTGCTCATTGACGATGCAGGCGAGCTGGGGCCGATCCGATACTTAGCGGCCGCGTTGTTCATCGTCGCGATTGCAACGGATGGTGTGGACGGCCTACTTGCTCGCCGCCAAAACCTGATCACGGACTCGGGTAAAATCCTCGACCCGATCGCTGACAAGATCCTCACCGGCGGCGCGCTCGTGTCACTGTCGATTCTCGGCGAACTGTGGTGGTGGGTCACCATCGTGATCCTCGTCCGTGAGCTTGGGATCACCGCATACCGCTTCGTGATTATCCGGAAACTTGTGGTGCCCGCTTCTCAGGGAGGAAAACTGAAGACAGTTTTCCAGGCGGTAGCGATCTCGCTCTATCTCGTTCCGACCTGGCTTCTACTCGGGAATTGGATGCACTGGGTCAACTTCGCGGTCATGGCGATCGCCGTGATTCTCACCGTCGTGACGGGTATCCAGTATTTGGTGAACGCGGTCACGCGTAGCAGGCCGGTTCGCGCCTGAGGGGTCATCATGACTGAGAATTTCGATCATGGTTGATCATGCCGACCAGACTGAGCGGTCTACTACCGTGAGCTCTGCTGATCTGTCGGCAGCGCTGATCGCTGCGCTGGTGAAGCGGAAACTCACGATAGCGGTGGCGGAGTCCCTCACAGGTGGACTGCTCGTCGCCGAACTGATTCGTACCCCCGGCGCATCCTCTGCGGTCCTGGGAGGGGTGGTTGCGTACAATACCGAGCTCAAGCACACCCTTCTCGCCGTGGATGCCAATTTGCTCCGGGAGCACGGGCCCGTGCACCCGGAAGTGGCGATCCACATGGCGCGCGGTGTTCGGAATGCGCTGGCCGTCGGGGGAGTGGCTGCGGATGTTGGAGTTGCGACAACGGGCGTTGCAGGCCCTGACTCCCAAGGTGGCCATCTGCCGGGTACGGCATTCATCGGAATCGCCACGCGAGAAACGGAGTTTTCCGTCAGTGTCACTCTCATTGGGGATCGACAGCACATCCAAAATGGTGTTGTCTACGAATCACTACTGCAGCTAGGAAAGTTGTTGGGAATTGGCTAGTCGCCGAGATCCGGGAATCTTTCTCGTTGCGATCTCGTTACAAACTGAGACTCACAAGAGCTACACAGATCGCACTGGTTAGAGTTTGTTGTAAGAGGTTGTAGTGTTACTCAACCTGACAGATTTAACAGCAGGGCAATGGTAAGTAAGTGCACTTGTCACAATGGAGGAGGGTCCTATGGTTCTAGTTCGTGAAGAAATCGGAGATGTGCTCCGGGACTTTCGTCTGCAGAAGGGTCGTACCCTTCGTCAGGTCGCGAGTAAGGCCAGCGTCGCGCTCGGCTACCTCAGTGAGGTAGAGCGTGGGCAGAAAGAGGCCAGTTCAGAGATTCTCGCCTCGGTCGCCGATGCGCTCGAGACTCCCATCTCTGTCATCATGCGCGAGGTGGGCGACCGCCTGGCCGTGATCGAGGGAATCACCCTGATTCCCGATACGGTTCCCGACGACCTCGTCGCGGACT
>JBDTIM010000067.1:0-7025 GCA_039936355.1 Lacisediminihabitans sp.
AATCGAGAAAGCGAACCACATGACTGAATCCCGCCTGGCCGTCGTTATCCTCGCCGCTGGTCAGGGCACCAGGATGAAGTCTTCCCGCCCGAAGGTCCTGCACGAGTTGGCTGGTGTGTCCATGCTCGGTCACGTGCTGTCGACCACGGAGCACCTGGATGCGGCACATGTTGTCGCGGTGGTGCGGCACGAGCGCGACGTGATTGCTGCGGCCGTCTCGGAGCAGTTGCCTTCCGCGATCATCATCGATCAGGACGAGGTGCCGGGCACCGGCCGTGCGGTGGAGATGGCGTTGGCGGGCCTGCCAGGAGAATTTGACGGCCAGGTCGTCGTGTTGAGTGCGGATGTTCCTCTGCTCGACGCGGCGACCGTGCAGAATCTTGTGGCGACCCACGTGCGCTCCCGCAACACGCTCACGCTGCTGAGTACGACATTCGATGATCCGACCGGGTTCGGCCGCATCCTCCGTTCTGAGGATGGCGCATTCGACTCGATCGTGGAGCAGAAGGACGCATCTGAACGACAACGCCTGGTGACCGAGGTCAACGCGGGCGTCTACGTGTTCGAGGTTTCTGCGCTGCGTGCTGCGCTCGGCGCGATCGGAACCAACAACGCGCAGAAGGAGAAGTATCTGACGGATGCCGCGGCCGGCATCCGAGCCGCAGGTGGTCGTATCGAGGCGGTCCCGGTCGCCGACCGCTGGCTGGTCGCTGGAATCAATGACCGCGCCCAGCTGAGCGCAGCCGGGGTTGAACTGAATGCACGTATCGTGCGCGGTTGGCAGCTCGCCGGGGTGACCGTGCAGGATCCCGCGTCCACCTGGATCGACCTGAAGGCGGTCCTTGCAGAGGATGTTGAAATCCTTCCAGGGACCCAGATCAGGGGTGCGACCGTGATCGAGCGCGGCGCCATCATCGGCCCGGACACAACTCTTGTGGACTGCGAAATTGGCGAGGGCGCGATCGTTAAGCGCACAGACGCGACGCTCGCCGTGATCGGGGCTGGAGCATCCGTTGGACCATTTTCGTATCTGCGACCTAACACTCAGCTCGGGGCCGATGGCAAGATCGGGACGTTCGTCGAGACCAAGAATTCGCGCATTGGTCGAGGAAGCAAGGTGCCGCACCTGAGCTACATCGGTGACACCGAAGTTGGTGAGGGATCGAACGTCGGGGCCGCGACCATCACCGCCAACTACGACGGCGTGAACAAACACCGCACCGTGGTTGGGTCGCACGTGCGCACCGGGTCGCACAACGTGTTCGTCGCCCCCGTTAGAATTGGCGACGGAGCCTATACGGGAGCCGGGACGGTCGTCCGAAAGGATGTGCCTGCCGGGGCACTCGCGATCAGTGTGGCCCCACAACGCAATATGACTGGCTGGGTCGAAACGAATCGCCCGGGCACTGCGGCGGCGCAAGCAGCGGCAGCGGCTGGCGAAGAAGCTACCGACTAGCCGCGGGTTTACGAACAGCCGACGACGGCGGAGAGCGGGATACGTGTCCGAGATCAAAATCAACGGACAGAAGAGGCTCGTGATCGTGTCCGGTCGAGCCCATCCTCAGCTCGCGATCGACATCGCGGCAGAACTAGACACCGATCTGGTGCATACGAATGCCCGCACATTCGCGAACGGTGAGATCTATGCGCGCTATGGAGAGAGTGTTCGCGGATGTGACGCCTTCGTCATCCAGTCACACACCGATCCGATCAACGAGTGGCTCATGGAGCAACTCATCATGGTTGATGCCCTCAAGCGCGCCTCGGCCAAGCGCATCACCGTCGTTGCCCCGTTCTATCCGTACGCGCGTCAAGACAAGAAGGGCCGTGGCCGCGAACCGATCTCCGCCCGCCTGGTCGCCGACCTCTTCAAGGCGGCAGGGGCGGACCGCATCATGTCTGTCGACCTGCACGCCGCTCAAATCCAGGGTTTCTTCGACGGACCGGTCGACCATCTGTTCGCGATGCCGGTGTTGCTCAAGCACTTTCAGTCCAAACTCGACACCGCGAATCTCACCGTCGTCTCACCAGACATGGGGCGCGTGCGCGTTGCCGACATCTGGAGCGACAAGCTGGGTGCTCCGCTGGCGATCATTCACAAGCGTCGCGACCCGCTCGTACCGAACAAGGTGTCTGTGCACGAGATCATCGGTCCGGTCAAGGGGCGCGTGTGTCTCATCGTCGACGACATGATCGACACCGGCCGCACGATCGTTGCCGCGGCCCAGGCACTCAAGGAGGCCGGTGCCCTCAGCGTTGTCGTTGCCGCGACGCACGCGATCCTGTCCGATCCCGCCCCCGAGATCCTGCAGTCCGAATTCATCAACTCCGTTGTTGTTACCGACACACTGCCAATCCCCCAGGCGAAGCGTTTCCCGACCCTCACGATCCTGCCGATCGCGCCACTGTTAGCGCTGGCGATCCAGCAAGTATTCGGTGACGGCTCGGTCACGTCGATGTTCGACGGCGCCGCCTGAGAACGAAATCGCTGGCCGAACCCGTTGAGCCGGCCTGACGTTCAGCTTCTGACGTTCAGCTTCTGATGCTCGGCGCCGGAAGTTTTGCGTCCCCCGGAATCAGCCCGAGGGATGCCACGTGCCTGTCTCCTCCGAACGCGCCAACCGTGTAGCACTCCCAGCCGATCCCGCCAGCACCGAACAGTTCGAATCGAGCGGATGCCCCGCTCGCGTCCGGTGCGCTGTAGTGCACCCAGGTGGCGCAGGACGCGTTGGCTGTTGCCGAACTCACCGAGATTGTGGTGACGATTCCGGGGAGCACAAGCGCGATGACGCCCAGGATGACGAGGGTGCGCATGATGAGCATCCGCCGTCTGCCGCCGAGCGGTCGGTCGTCGGCCGGGTCATAGCCGGCCAGCTCCGGGTGTTCGTCCTGTCCGCTCATAGCCCACCAAGTCTCGCATGCTGCACGTTCTTTTGTTGTGACGGGGTACCGGATAGCTGAGGGCGGAGGCTAGTGCGTGCTCGGCTCAGTCGCAACCTCGGAACGGTCTCCCGACCACAGAGTGTGGAAGACGCCGTCTTCATCCACCCTCTTGTAGGTGTGGGCGCCGAAAAAGTCGCGCTGTCCCTGAACGAGCGCGGCCGGCAGTCGCCCAGCGGCGAGCGAGTCGTAGTAGCTGAGCGCTGCACCGAAGCCGGGGATTGGAATGCCGGAAAGCGCAGCAGTTGAGACTACGCGGCGCCAGGCCGCTTCACCCTCCTTGATCGCCTTCGCGAAATACGGGTCGACGAGCAGTGTCGGGATGCTGTCGTCCTTCTCGTAAGCCTCGACTATGCGGTTGAGGAACTGGGCGCGAATTATGCAGCCGCCGCGCCAGATCGTAGCTACGGCCCCCTTGTCGATCTTCCAGTTGTACTTCTCGGCTCCGGCAATGATCGCGTCGAAACCCTGCGCGTATGCGACGACCTTGGAGGCGTAGAGGGCAGCGCGTACGTCGTCTTCAAAGGACGTTCCTTCTGCGAGAGCGACGACATCGGGACGGGAGGCGACGATTGCCTGTACGGCCTCGCGCTGCTCGGGGTGGCTTGAGACGGCGCGAGCGAAAACCGCCTCCGCGATGCCGCCAACAGGCACCCCAAGGTCGAGCGCGTTCTGTACGGTCCACACTCCGGTGCCCTTAGAGCCGGCCTGGTCGAGCACGATGTCGACGAAAGGTTTACCCGTCTTCGCATCCACCTGCCTGAGAACCTCGGCCGTGATCTCGATCAGGTATGACTCGAGGTCGCCGGTGTTCCACGTGCTGAAGACATCCGCAATCTCGACAGGAGAGTGTCCGCCGACAGCCCGCAACAGGTCGTAGGCCTCAGCAATGAGCTGCATGTCTGCGTACTCGATGCCATTGTGCACCATCTTGACGAAGTGGCCTGCCCCGTCGGTGCCGATGTGGGTGACGCAGGGAACACCGTCGACCACTGCTGCGATAGATTCGAGGATGGGGCCCAGGGTCTTGTACGCCTCCACCGAGCCGCCTGGCATGATGCTCGGTCCCTTGAGTGCTCCCTCTTCACCCCCGGAAATCCCAGCCCCGACGAAGTTGAGTCCTTTCTCGCGCAGCGCCTTTTCACGGCGAATGGTGTCCTGGAAGTTCGCGTTGCCGCCGTCGACGATGATGTCGCCTTCTTCGAACACGGCCGCGAGCTGCTCGATCACCGCATCCGTTCCCTTGCCTGCCTGCACCATGATGATGGCGGTGCGCGGCTTCGTCAGGGAAGCGGCGAACTCCTCGATGCTCCCGGACGGCACAAAACCCTCGTCTGGGTGCTCGCTCATGAGCAGATCGGTGCGCTCGGGCGAGCGGTTGTAGACGGCGACGGTGTTGCCCTCGCGGCTTGCCAGGTTGCGGGAGAGGTTGGACCCCATGACGGCGAGCCCGACAACTCCGATGTTTGCTGTTGCTTTTGCGCTGTCTGGCATGGTGGCTCCTCGGGGGTCGGGACTGTAAACGCGGATAACATTCCGCTCCTACAGGTTAGGGCCAGCGGAACGGCGGTGAAAGCGGGTTACGGTTCCGCCTAGCGACTGACCGGCTCGTGGCCGTTGAGCAGGGCAAGTTCGTGACGGCGAGGTGCGCCCTCCCAGTCACCGGAGAACAGGCAGGCGTACGCGCCGGTGGTGACAGCTGTGGTCAGGCAGGTTTCGACATCCGCCCCCAGCAGGTAGTCGGCGAGGTAACCAGCGACGAAGGCGTCGCCCGCACCGACGGTGTCGATGGGGTTCACCTTCACTGCTTCGCGCGTGTACTCGCGCCCGTGGACGACTGCGACCGCACCCTGTGCCCCAAGCTTGATGACGGCTTGTCCTGCGCCGAGTGCCACAATGCGATGAGCGAGCTCTAGGGGGGATCCCGCCACATCGACCGCGATGGCGGCCTCATCGTCTCCGGCAAACACGATGTCGGCGTCCGGGATGATGTGGAGGTAGCTTTCGCGCGCCTGCTCGCGCGACCAGAGCTTGCCGCGGAAGTTCAGGTCGAACGAGACGGTGACGCCAGCATCCTTTGCGACCCGAATCGACTCGAAAATAGTTTCGGCCATCTCATCGGACAGCGCGGGAGAGATGCCGGTGATGTGCAGCAGGGACGCGTCGCGGATGACACCGAAGTCAACCTCGTCGGTGCGAAGGCGGCCTCCAGCATTGCCGCGCCGGTAGTACCAGACGTGCATGTCCATGCTGGTGCGCTGTTCCTTCACCATGAGTGACGTTGGCGCCTCGGAGTCGCGAACGGCGAGAACGCGAACGCCCTCTGCTGTGATTTCTCGCAGAACAAGATCTCCGAGCGAGTCGGCGCCAACCTTGCCGATCCAGGTGGTTTCGACGCCGAGGCGGCTAAGGCCGATCGCGACATTGCTCTCCGAACCGCCGACGCCGAGCGCCATAGTGCGCGCGTGCTGGAGCGGGCCGGTGGTCGTTGCGGCCATGAGGGCCATGGTTTCGCCCAGCGTGACGACGCCGCTCATGCTCTGGCCTCGCCAGCGACGTCAACGGCGACCTTGGTACGCTCGGCCAGCTCGGTCAGGGATCCACCTTTCAGCGCATCGCCGATGAGCGGGCCACCGAGGCTGACTGTCAGAGCACCGGCCCGAAGCCACAGCGGGATGTCTACGAGTGTGATGCCCCCGGAGGGGACGAACTGCAGCTCAGGGAACGGTCCACGCAGATGCGAACCGTATTGTGGACCGACGGTTTGGGCCGGGAAGATCTTCACCGCGGTGGCGCCTGCCTGCCAGGCCGAGTGCAACTCGGTCGGAGTCAGGCCGCCGGGGAAAATGGGAACGCCGCTCCGCACCGCGAGTGCAACGATGTCCAGGTTTGTGACGGGGGTGACGAGGTAGTTTGCGCCGGCGTCGATCGCGCGTTGGGCCTGCTCGAGCGTGGTGATCGTGCCCAGACCGATTTCGACATCCGCTCCACCGCGTGTCACAAGGTTCGGAAGGTGCTCGAACGTGCGCGGCGTGCTCAGCGTCAACTCGATCGAGCGCACACCGTTCTCCACGAGCACGTCGATGACTGCGTCGTAGTCGGCCGCATCGCGGGCGCGAAGCACCGCGATGATGGGGTGCTCGCGAAGCAGAGTCGATGGCTCGAGTCTCTTCGGTGCGGTCATAGTGCTTCCTTCGTGATGCGGTTACCAGTCGTGAATCGTGCCGTCGAGCTTTAGACGGTTCACCGGGAGGTATGCGGGCGTGTACTTGAAGGATGCCGCAAGATCGTCGTCGTAGTCCACTCCGAGTCCGGGGTTGTCACCGGGGTGCAGCAGGCCATCCACAAAGGTGTAGCTCGTTTTGAACACGTTCAGAGTGTCTTCCGAGTGCTTCATGTATTCCTGAATACCGAAGTTGTGGATGGCGATGTCCAGGTGCAGGGCGGCCGCCTGTCCGACCGGTGAGATGTCGGTTGGGCCGTGGAATCCGGACTTGATCTGATAAATCGCCGCGAAGTCCATGATCTTCTTCAGCGCGCTGATACCACCTGTGTGGGTGACGGCGCTGCGGACGTAGTCGATAAGCTGCTCGGTGATCAATGTCTGGTAGTCGTAGACAGTGTTGAAGATCTCGCCAATGGCCAGCGGCGTCGTGGTTTGTGACCGAACGCGACGCAAACCTTCCTGGTTCTCGCCCGGTGTGCAGTCCTCGAGCCAGAACAGGTCGTACGGCTCGAGTGACTTGCCGAGAATGGCGGCTTGGTTCGGGGTGAGTCGGTGATGCCCGTCGTGGAGTAGGGGGAAGTCGTAGCCGAACTCCTCGCGCACCGCGGCGAAAACTGTCGGGATGTGGTGCAGGTATGCCCTGCTGTCCCACTCTTCTTCCGTCGGTACGACGCCGCGGCCAGCCGGCTCGTAGTCGTAGCGCGCCCCGGGCCTCTGGTCGGTGGCCACGCCATAGACCTGGCCAAGACCCGGCACCGAGGTCTGCACTCGGACCGCCTTGAAGCCTTCCTCGAGATGATTCCGGATCGACTGGAACAGCGACGGAAGATCGGATCCGGATGCGTGCCCGTAGGCGAGC
>JBDTIM010000068.1:0-24040 GCA_039936355.1 Lacisediminihabitans sp.
CCTCCTGCCGAACTCGGAAGGAAAGAACCGAGGTTCTGTGCCCAGTTCGCCCGCGTCACGCCAGCCAAGATCTGCACGACCACGGGTACAACAAGGATGAGGCCGAGTGCTGCCGAAATGCCTCCAGCGCTGCTGCGGATGATGGAGCCGATTGCGAGGCCGAGAATGCCGATCAGTGCCAGGAATCCGGCACCCCCTACGATGGCCAGCCAGAAGTTCGCATCGCCGAAGTCGGGGTGGATGTCCTTGGTCGGCATGAGCGGTGCGGTGATGAGGGCCGTTGCCACCAGCGCCACCAGCGATACGACAAAGGTGGTGACGCCGAACACGATCGCTTTCGCGACCAAGGCGGGAGTGCGTTTCGGAACGGCAGTGAGTGTAGAGCGGATCATGCCGGTTCCGTATTCGCCTGTGATAACGAGCGCGCCGAGGACCGCGCTCACGAGTTCGCCGAATCCGATGCCGAGGGTTGTCACTTGCAGCCACGCGGCCTGCTGCTGCTGCGCCGTGGCGGAACTCGATTGAAGTTGCACTCCTCCGGCGGGCATAACTGCCGCGAGCAGTGCTCCGAAACCGATCATCAGGGCGATGATGATGGCATAGCACCACAGTGTTGAACGAAGCGTGCGGAGCTTGATCCATTCTGAGTGCAGGATGCCGACAAAAGTCAGCCCCGAAAGTGCGCCGTGGCTGTGTGCGCTGTGTTCCAGTGTGCTGGTCATGCGATTTCCATCCCGCCCGCGTGGTATTCGACTTCGTCCTGGGTGAGTGTGAGGTAGGCGTCCTCTAGCGACCCTGAGAGAGGGGAGAGTTCGTGCAGCACCACACTTTCCGCAGCAGCCAGCTCGCCGATTCTTGCCGCGGAAAGCCCTGTAACTTCGAGGAGTCCGGGCTCCGAGTTCGACACTTGAGCCTCACCGTTCGCGCTGAGCAACTCCCCAAAGCGTTCGGCATCCGGTGTGCGCACCCGCACCGCAGTTCCCTTCGCCAGCGCGAGGATCTCACCAACGGGTGCATCGGCGATGATTCGGCCTCGACCGAGAACGATAATGTGATCTGCCGTTTGTGCCATTTCGCTCATAAGGTGCGAGGAGAGAAAAACAGTGCGACCCTCCTTGGCGAGGTGGCGAGCGAGGTTTCGCACCCAGATCACGCCCTCGGGATCGAGACCATTGATCGGCTCGTCGAGGATGAGCGTGGCCGGGTCGCCGAGGAGTGCGGCGGCGATGCCGAGCCGTTGTCCCATCCCGAGCGAGAATCCGCCGACGCGCGTGCCCGCTACCGCACCAAGACCGGTAAGTTCGATGACCTCGTTGACACGGGAACGCGGGATGCTGTGGGTGGCTGCGATCGCAAGCAGGTGGCCTCGAGCGCTCCGCCCGGTGTGCACGGCCTTCGCGTCGAGGAGCACGCCGACTTCGCGCAGCGGAGCACGGAGCTTCGTGTAGTCGGAGCCATTCACCGTCACGCTGCCACTGGTCGGGCGGTCAAGCCCGACGATCAGCCGCATCGTCGTCGACTTGCCCGCACCGTTCGGCCCGAGAAAGCCGGTGACGATCCCCGGTTTGACGGTGAAGCTTACGTCGTTGACGGCTGCCTTGCTGCCGTAGCGCTTGGTCAGGTTGAGTGCTTCAATCACGAAAACTTCCTCATGCATCCAGACTAAAGGGATGAATAATGCTGCGAATCGCCCGGTGGTGTAGTTGTGGGCCGTGATCGTTACGCGGCGTCATACCCCTGCACCTTGAGCGCGCGGATGACGCCGGCCAGGTTCTCGGTCACGAGTCGGCGCAGTGCAGGCACCTCCGGGTTGGCGTCGAGCCAGGCCTGGGTGGCGTCCCGCAACTCTTCGGAGGCAAGCGAAGCCGGATAGAGACCGACAACGATGTACTCGGCGATCTTGTAGCTGCGGTTCTTCCAGATCTCATTCAGCATCGCGAAATATTGCGAAACGAACGGTTCGAGAACGCTCACGTCGTTGGCATGCTGAAAGCCGAGGGCCACGTTCCTGACGATGACGTTAGGAAGGGCATCGCTCTTCACCAGTGAGTCGAATGCAGCCTGCTTACCTGCGTGCGTCGGAATGGTTGCGGATGCGCGAGCCGCTGCCTGCTGCCCGTTCGCCGTGTTGTCTTTCGCGAGTGCCGCATCGATTTCGGCTTGGCCGGTCGCGCCATTCAGCACCAGTCCCTCGAGCAGCTCCCAGGCAAGATCGGTGTCTATCGCAAGCCCGTCGAGCGCGATTGAACCGTCAAGCAGACCCTGCAGCGCGGCCACATGAGCGGGCGTCGACGCTAGGTTCGCAAAGTACTTGACGAACTGGAACTGCGCATCCGATGCGGCCTCGGCAGACTGTGCGAGCAACCAGAGCGTATCGCCCACTTCGGCGATGGTGGCCGTGCGGTGGGCCGGGTTCACATAGAACCGGATGGCGGTGCCGAGCTGCGAAAGCGTTGTGCGGATCGTCGTGCTCTCGGTTTCGGTCGCGATGTTGCGCAGCACGAGATGCACGTAGTCGCTGGCTTTCAGTTCTGCGTCCCTGGTCGCATCCCAGGCCGCCCCCCACACGAGCGAGCGAGCGAGCGGATCTTTGATCGCCGCGAGGTTTTTGGTCGCAACCGAGAGAGAGTCGGGGTCGAGGCGGATCTTCGCGTAGGCGAGGTCGTCGTCGTTGACCAGAACGAGGGCGGGCTTCGCGAGCCCGACGAGCTCGGCGACGGTCGTGGATGCGCCGTCAATGTCGATCTCCACCTGATGTACTCGCGCTAGCGCGCCGTTTACGAGGTCGTAGAACCCGATCGCCAAACGGTGCGGGCGGATGGTGGGGTAGTCTTCCGGCGCCGTCTGGAGCACCGCGAACGACGTGATCGTGCCGTCGGCATCCGTCTCGATGGCTGGGCGCAGGGTGTTGACACCTGCGGTCTCGAGCCACAACTTGGTCCAGCGACTGAGATCGCGTCCGCTGGTGGCCTCGAGTTCCACCATGAGGTCGGCGAGCTCCGCGTTGCCCCAGGCGTGTTTCTTGAGATAGGCGGCAACGCCCGAGAAGAACGCGTCACGACCCACCCAGGCGACCAGCTGCTTGATGACCGAGCCACCCTTGGCATAGGTAATGCCATCAAAGTTGACCTGCACGTCTTCGAGATCATTGATGGTGGCGACGACTGGATGCGTGGATGGCAGCTGATCCTGACGATAGGCCCAGCTCTTCTCCATCGCCTGGAAGGTAGTCCAGGCCTCGGTCCACTCCGTGGCCTCCGCGGTTGCGATGGTGGACGCCCATTCTGCGAACGACTCGTTGAGCCAGAGGTCATTCCACCATTTCATGGTCACCAGATCGCCGAACCACATGTGCGCAAGCTCGTGCAGGATCGTCACGACGCGGCGTTCCTTAATCGCGTCGGTCACCTTCGAGCGGAACACGTACGTCTCCGTAAACGTGATCGCACCCGCATTTTCCATCGCGCCGGCATTGAACTCAGGGACAAACAACTGGTCGTACTTCTCGAACGGGTAAGCGAAGTCGAACTTCTCCTCGTAGTACGCGAAACCCTGACGGGTCTTCTCGAAGATGTAGTCAGAGTCGAGGTACTCGGCGAGTGATGCGCGCACATAAATGCCTAATGGGATGGTGCGGCCGTCGCGGCTGGTCAGTTCGCTGTGCACCGAGCGATACGGCCCAGCGATGAGTGCGGTGACGTAAGAAGAGAGGATAGGAGTCGGCGCAAACGCCCAAGTCGAAGAGTCGCCGTGCACGGTCGGCGCGGGCGTGGGGGAGTTGCTGACAACGGCCCAGGCGCTCGGTGCTGTCACGGTGAAGGTGAAGGTGGCCTTGAGGTCCGGCTGCTCGAAGACGGCGAAGACGCGGCGAGAATCGGGCACCTCGAACTGCGTGTAGAGGTAAACCTCACCGTCGACGGGGTCGACGAAGCGGTGCAGGCCCTCGCCCGTGTTTGTGTATTCGGCATCCGCCACAACCGCGAGCACATTGTTTTCAGCGAGATTGTCAAGCCGGATGCGCACTCCGTCGCTGACAGATGCAGCATCGAGAGCAGTCCCGTTGAGGGTAACCGAGTGCACGGTTCGTGTGAACGCGTCGATGAATGTGGATGCTCCGGCCTTCGCCGAGAAGTTCACTGTCGTCGTACTGAGGAAGGTCTCGTCCCCATCGGTGAGGTCGAGTACGACGTCATAGCTGTCGACCGCGACAAGCGCTTTGCGTTCCTGTGCTTCGATCCTGGTGAGGTTCTCTTCTGGCACGGCTGTGGCTCCTTCTTCGGCGATGGATTGTGTCCTGAAATCCAGCCTAGTAGGGAGCGATCCTGTGCTCGTTCAGTAAAGCAAAAGTGTCAGTGGCGTCATGTCTGCAGCGTCACCACACGCTGGTCGGACGTGGGCACCGACTGTTCGTGCTCAGTGACCTGCGCGGCGGCGCCTGAATCAGTCCGCGGGGCTCCGGTCCTAGCAGTTAGATCAGCGATCGCTGAGGAGAGCAGGTCATAAAGCAGCGTGTCAGGGTCGTCTATGCATGCCTCGGCGATGCCAACGACCGATACTCGAAGTGCTGCCTCGCAGATGCGCGGGAGGTCACGCTGCCGGGGTCGACGCTGCCCCTCCGAGAACTTAAGCGCCCATGCTGTTGCAGCTGGCACTCGCAGAAGGGCGTCATCGATGAGTCGCCTGCACTGCGCAGCAACCGGCCCTTGTTGAGCTTCCAGAAACCGTCCGAAGCACAGCAGTCCGGTGGCCAAGGCTCGCTGCCGGTCGTCGCGCGCCACCGTGACGCCGGCGCTCGTCGCGCGAATGGCAATCAAGACGCTTGTGAGCGGGTCATCGTCGACCAATCCGATCACCGAGGGAATAAGCTCGATCAACCGCGTGCGACCCCCAGCGGTGCTGCAATCGTTGACCAGTCTGGCGAGAGATGCCAGGGCAGGATGCGTGCAGGCGGGCCTGTCGCTCCAGCTCTCTCCCGCGAGCCAGGACGCAAACTCCATGAAGCATGCACCGCTACGAGGGCTCCGATGTTTGCCTGCAGACAGCACGGGCATGATGCCGGGCGCGGTACGCAAAGAACTACTTTTCGACATTGTGTCCTCCCCAAGAAAGAACCTCTCTTCAGTCTCCTCCGAGTTGAAGACTTAGACCAGAGGGAATAGCTTCGCCGTAGGAAGAGTTCTGAAACTCTATGAGCACGAATACCTCCCTATCCGCACCCACTCCTGTCGACTTTTGGTTTGATCCATCCTGCCCGTGGGCGTGGATGACGAGCCGCTGGGTAGATGAGGTTGCTCGATTCCGAAACCTCGACGTGCGCTGGCATGTGATGAGTCTTGCCGTTCTCAACGAGGATGCGGATCTCAGCGACGACTACCGGTCGTTCTTTCCGCGCGCCCTGCGCTACACCAGACTGGTGGCAGCGGTGCGAGAACTGGTCGGTCAGTCTGCGGTCAAGCCGCTCTACGACGCTCTCGGCACGCGTATCCACCCCGGAATGCGCAAGGACGTTGATGCGGTCATTACTGAGGCACTTGCCGAGACCGGCTTGCCTGCCGAGCTTGCCCGCTTTGCAGACTCGGATGAGTACGATCCACAAATGCGTGCCTCACACTTCGATGGGATGGATAGGGTCGGCCATGATGTGGGCACTCCCGTGATCGCCGTCGGCGAAAGCGCATTCTTCGGTCCTGTGATCTCGCCCGCACCCAAGGGTGAGCGGGCGGCTGTGCTGTGGGATGCCGTGGTCTCCATCGCCGGCTACGACGGCTTCTTCGAGTTGAAACGCTCACGCACACGGGAGCCTATCTTCGACTGAGTGTTGCCGTGAATCCCGCATTGCTGCGGATTCAGTGGTAAAACCCCCTTTGCGACACCGTTTTCGATAGCCTAATGACGTGAATGCCACTGTTTTCGACCGCTCTAATCCGGACTCCCGCATCGTCGCCTCGGCTCTCGAAGGCTCACGGCTTGCCCCTTTTTGGCTTGACGATCTGCGCGATCGTCCGTCGTTTCCGACGTTCTCCGGGAGCGCAAAGGCCGACCTCGCAGTGGTGGGCGGTGGCTACGCGGGACTGTGGACTGCGCTGCAGGCCAAGCAGCGTGATCCGGATGCCCGGGTCGTCATCCTGGAGGCTAAGACCATCGGGTGGGCGGCATCCGGTCGCAACGGTGGTTTCTGCGAGGCGAGCCTGACCCATGGCGAGGTCAATGGCGAAAACCGTTTCCCGCAGGAGCTCGATCAACTGAATCGACTCGGCCAGGAGAATCTTGACGAAATCGAGCAGACCGTGCTGAAACTCGGCCTCGACTGCGACTTCGAGCGCACCGGCTCGCTGGCTGTTGCAGTGGAGGGCTACCAGCTGGAGGAGCTTCGCACCGCTCACAATGGCACGACCGAGATTTTCATTGATGCCGAAGCGATGCGCACAGAACTGAATTCGCCCACCTACCTCGGCGGACTGTGGAGCGCCAGGGCGACGGCGATGGTGCACCCGGCGAAGTTGGCGATGGAGCTTGCGCGCGCGTGCGCAGAGGCTGGTGTGGAGATCTTCGAGCACTCGCTCGTCTCCGGCCTTGATAGCGAGTTGCGCAGTGGACCGGTGACTGTGACGGTACCAGGCGGCTTCGTCAGCGCCGATCGGGTCGCCCTCGCCACCAATGTCTTCCCGTCGCTGCTCAAACGATTCCGTTTGCACACTGTTCCGGTCTACGACTACGTGCTCATGACGGAGCCACTCAGCTCTGAACAACTCGCCAGCATCGGGTGGGGACACCGGCAGGGCGTTTCCGACCTTGGCAACCAATTCCATTACTACCGGCTGAGTGCGGATAACCGCATTTTGTGGGGAGGCTATGACGCGATTTACCATTACGGCGGTCGCATCCGGCCGGAGTACGAGGATCGCCGCGAAACATTTGAGATGCTGGCGCGGCACTTCTTCACGACGTTCCCGCAGCTTGAGGGTGTGCGCTTCACTCACCGGTGGGCAGGCGTCATCGACACCTCAAGTCGGTTCTGTGCGTTCTTCGGCAAGGCAAGGGCCGGGAGGGTGGCCTATGCGGCGGGGTTCACCGGGCTTGGTGTTGGTGCCACCCGCTTCGCTGCAAACGTCATGCTCGATCACCTGTCCGGTATCGAGACCGAGCGGACAAATCTCGACATGGTGAGGTCGATGCCGATGCCATTCCCACCTGAGCCTGCGGCGTACGCGGGGGTGCAGGCATCCCGCTGGGCGCTCGGGCGCGCAGATCGCAACGAGGGCAAGCGCAACCTGCTGTTGCGGACTCTGGATGCCGTCGGACTTGGTTTCGATTCCTGAAACCCCGGCAAGATGTGCCGGGCCATTGTCGCTGTCAGCGGCCGGTGTTAGTTTTCCCGAATGAAACAGAAAGAACTGTTCCTTCAGTCGGATGCCGCGTTGCGCTCCGTCATCGACCAGATCCGGCCCGAGCATCTTGCGCTCGCCGCACCTGCGGGGTGGTCCCGTGCCGACAACCCCACCCTCCGCGACATCCTCGCCTACCATGCCTTTGATGAGGCCTGGGTTCCCGATGTTCTCGCCGGCCGAACGATCGACGAGGTCGGAGACACCTATGCAGGCGACCTGCTCGGTGCGGATGACCCGATTGCGAGCTACGATCGGCTTAACGACCTTGCTACAGCCGCCGTCCTAGCCGGAGACGACCCGGAGGCGACTGCGCACCTCAGCTACGGCGATTATCCGATGGGCGAAGCCCTCGAGCACATGGCTACCTACCGTGCTTTCCAGGCATGGTCGATCGCGAAGTTCATCGGACTCGACTATTCACTGCCGCCGGAACTCGTCGAGGGTCTGTGGGAAATTATCATGCCCAACGTGGAAACCTGGCGGTCCATGGGGGTGTTCGGGCCCGAAGTTGCCGTGCCCGCGGATGCCGACAGGGAGACCGCGCTTCTCGGCAAGACAGGATACCTGGTTCAGTGAAGTTCCGCGGCTGACTGTGCGCAGCCAGCTTCTAGACTGGGCTGATGCGCATCCACATCGCCACTGATCACGCTGGACTCGACTTCAGTAAGGACCTGCAGGAGCACCTGCGAGGCGCCGGACACGAGGTCGTCGACCACGGACCGCACAACTATGAGCCGCTCGATGACTACCCATCGTTTTGCATCAGCGCAGCGCGCGGGGTAGTGGAAGACCAGTCTGCGGGCGTTGAGGCGCTCGGAATCGTCTTCGGGGGTTCGGGCAATGGCGAGCAAATCGCAGCCAACAAGGTGCAGGGCGTGCGTGCAGCGCTCGTGTGGAGCATCCCAACCGCTCAGCTTGCCCGTGAACACAACGATGCGAATGTCATCGCGATCGGAGCTCGCCAGCACACCGTCGAAGAAGCTGTCGCATTCATTGACTGTTTCGTCGCGACACCATTCTCTGGCGAGGAACGCCATGCTCGCCGTATAGCCCAGCTGGCGGAATTTGAGAAGACAGGCGAAATCGTCGGTCACCCATTCAGCTGAAAGCAGCCTGCGCTGCGTGAATCGGAACTTTCTGCTTAAGCTCCGATGACGCGCGGCGCCGGTGGTGAGTACTGCATGACTCCTGCCGGCTCCCCATCCTCGGAGACCGCGAGAGCGCGCATCCGTTGCACGTACTGGTCGAGCGTGTGCTGCTGGCGTCGGAGGTCGGAGATCTGCGTCTCGGCATCCATCGTCATCGAAGTAATCAGGTCATCGGTGTCGCGAGTAATAGTGCTCGCCCGAGAGACCGTCGTCGACACGAGATGCTCGCAGTATGCGCGGGCACTCTGCATTTCTTCCTCTGAGCGTTGTTTCGCCTTGGAGACGATCGATTCGGCTTCCGCGCTGAGGTCCTCGGCACGCTGAACGGCCGCACTCACGTGGGCATCCGCCTGCATGTAGGCCTTCTGTGCGTAACGCTCCGCCTCATCGTGGATCGCGGCGCGCGCAGTTTCGGCCTCATCTTGCTGTTCTCGAATCAACGCTTCGGTTGCCACAAGCTTCTGTTGTGCCTCGTGTACGAGCTCCTCTGCCTCGCGCTTTAGAAGCTCTGCCCGATGGTTTGACTCTGCCTGGAGTTGGGCAACCTGGCGCTCGGCCTGCGTGAGCATGGTGGCGCTGCTTCGCTCCGCACGTGCGCGCACGTTGCGGGCCTTTGCGGTCTCGTCTGCAGCCTGTTGCCGCGATTGGGCAACCGTGCGATCCGTCTCCAAACGCAGTTCCTCGGCCTTCTGATGCGCGTCAGTGAGGATGGCCTGGCTCTCCCGAGTGCTCTGGGTGCGCAGCCGGGTGCTTTCTGAGCGAGCCTTTGAAAGCCGTTCCGATGCTTCTTCCGCTGCATCCGCGAGCATCTTCCCCGCCTGCTTCTCCGCGACGCGCAGGGTCTCTTCGAACGCGGTGCCGAGCTCTGTAAAGCTGGGTTTCACCTGCGACGAACGCTCATGAGCTTCCGCGAGTTCGCGGGTCAACCGCTGAACGAGGCGCGCGCTTTCCAGCCTCTCACTCTCGAAGCGATCCACCCGAGTGCTGAGTTCCGTGATCGTGCGATCAACATCTGCCGGGTCATACCCCCTAATCGCTCGGCGAAACTCGATGACGTTGTCGTCATATGCAGCCACTAAAGAACTCCTCTGAGTCGGATTCAGACCCCATCGCGCCCACAACCCCTGATGCACGCGCGCTCCCGAAGCCCACGTAGTGGTTGGGATAGCTGTCGCAATCCACTGTCATGCTATCTCCTCAGAAATACGCACAGCGGACGGGGTGTTGCCCCCATTCGGGGGGTTATGGCGTCAGTTCGCACCTGCGCCACTCCCGAGCGTCACCAGCGCAACGCAGCACGGGATCCTCCGGAACCGGAGCCGAAGCTGGGGCAGTGCGGTGTGGTGCGTGGTAGACAGAGAGCATGCCAGAAGGTCACTCAGTCCATCGAATTGCCAGGCAGTTTGCGCTGCATTTTGTCGGCCGGGAGGTGGTAGCCTCATCGCCGCAGGGGCGGTTCGTCTCCGGCGCGACGGAAATCAGCGGCAGGGTTATGACTGACGCCAGGGCCGTCGGCAAACAGATGTTCCTCGAGTTCGACAACGGCCTTGTGCTGCGGGTACACCTCGGGATCTATGGGGCTTGGGACTTTGCCGGCAACATCACCGCGGACGCGACGACGGCATCCGCGAACGGGCGGATGGGACAGACAAACCAGCAGGGCACGGTTCCCGGGACCCTGGGCAGCGACGGTGCGATTCAAGACGGTGCGATTCGAGACAGCGCAGGCGAGGATTCCCTGCACAGCATTGGCGCTCCACGCAAAACGCGCCTTCGAATGGCCGAACAGGAGAAACTCGAGGCAGACATCCAGAGCTTCCCACCCGAACCGATTGGTCAGGTGCGCGTGCGCCTTCTGACGACGGATGCGGTGGCCGACCTGCGCGGACCCACCGCCTGCGAGGTGCTCACGCCAGAACAGGCGGCCGCAGCAGTGGCGAAGCTTGGTCCAGACCCCCTCGTGGATGACAACCAGGATGCAGAGGAGCGCTTTGTCTCTGTCGTGCGTAAAAAGCAGACACCGATCGGGTTGCTTCTCATGGACCAGTCCGTGGTGAGTGGAATCGGCAACGTGTACCGCGCAGAACTGCTGTTCCGGGCCAGACTCGATCCACACACTCCAGGCAAACTCGTGCCGGAAGAGCTGGTGCGCGCACTATGGAATGATTGGGTGCACCTGCTTCGGATTGGCGTCGAAACTGGGCAGATGCTCACCATGGAAGACCTCGACGACGAGGCTTATCGCAAGGCACTGGCCAATCGTGCAGACCGGCACTGGGTCTATCACCGCGAGGGACTACCATGCCGGATCTGCGGCACGAATATCGTGATGGAGATGGCTGCGGGGCGAAAGCTCTACTGGTGTCCCACTGATCAGGCCTAAGCGATACTGCCCCTGACCCGTGCCGTGCCCCGGCCGAAGACGCATCGTGGCTGACTCTGCTACCGCAGCGACGTCACCATGATGGCGGCGTCCTTCAGGTTTTTGATCCGCTTCTCGTAGCGAGCTGCCAGCACAATGAGCAGAACTCCGCCAGCGGCCAACCAGTAATATCCAGGGATGGCTTCGTAGGCGATCCTGATCTCGGTCGAGAAAGTGGCGATCCCGTGGATAAGCGTAACGATGACGCCGAGGATGAACGGCGCCTGCAGTCTGCGCACAACCCCCACAATGAGAACCGTGATCGAAAGGACGCCGAGGCCGACTAGCCTCCACAGCGGACGGTCACCCACAGGGGCAATTGTCGAGGCGATAAGCGATGGCAGAAGTAGAACCATAAGGCCAGGGCCGAGATGAGGCCAGCTGCGAGCCCCCGGGTTCCTGGCCAGGTGGAGCGCACCGCCGATAATGAGCGCGGCTGCTATGGGGATGGCGCCGAATTCGGCGGGGTCGAGTGCGCTGACTGTCACGCCGTTGAGCGCGGTTGCGGCAGCGAAACCCAGGCCGATCCATCCGACGAGCGGAGTGAACGGCATGCGACTCCAGGCGGCTCCTACCAGGTACAGGATCGCGAACAACACAGTGACGGTGAATGCACGGACGGCACCGCGTTCGTCCGACCCGAGGCTTGCGTTCTCGAGTACAAGCACCGCGACCATTGCGAGCACCACGAGTGTCTGTGCTGCTGACTTGCGGCGACTGCGCGACTTGTCGGACGTGTCGTTTGCCCACGGAATGCCCACCGCAGCGAGCACCAACACGAGGAATGTCGCACCGAGCCACACGTCGAGGCGTGCATCGCCGAGCCCGCCGGGTTCCCAAACCAGGAAGACCCCTCGGCCGGCCCCCGTGATGAGGACACCGATTGCCCCGGCGACGGCCGCCGCGTCAAGATATGGCCCGAGTGTGCCGCCCGCCATGATGAACACCCCGCCGAGGAGGAGCAAAGCAGACACCGCGCCAATCACGAAGGCACGGATGGGGTCGCTGGTAGTCGCATCCACCGCCAGGGGAAGGATGGCGACGAGCAGCCCGCCGAGAGCGACGAAGGGTGCAGCGCTACGTGCTGGCGTGTGGACACCATCATCGCGGATCGTGCCCGTTGAGCGGTTGGAAGCACGCCACATCATGAAAGCGACAAGCAGGAGAATGGCCGCAAGCGGCAACACGTACAATTCGAGTGCGGAGACCTGCTCGCCAGCCAGGCGCCACCACAACCCGGCGGTAACCAGCACGATGGCGAGCCACCCGAAATGTTTGCGCGTCGATACCGATGCGAACAGTCCGTCTGCACTGGTGGCGAGGATGAGTGCCGTGACGCCGGCGAGAAGCAGCACCAACCACCCAGCATCGTGGTCGGTCGTGACCACGAACAAAATGGCCGGAACGGCGACCAGCACGATGCTGACCTCGCGTATCCAACGTGGCAGGGAAGTCTGGTGCGCGGTATGGGCACTCGGTGTGGACGGGTGCGCTGTGGACGGACGCGGAAGTGTAGCGACGAGGGCTCCTACAGCCACCAGGAGGGAAGCGACGATTGGCGCCGTCATCCGCGCATACTCCGGAAGAGTAAGCACTCGCGTGAAGGAATCAACCACCCAGTAGATCGTGGGTGCAATGGCGATAGATGCGACGATCCGCTCGGGCCGCAGTGCCGAATTGACGCTCGGGACCACCCACAACGCGAGCGCACCGAGCAGCGCCAGGCCGAGGATTAAGCTGGTTCCGAACTCCGGAAGGAGCAACTCATCGAGGGTGGACGCCCCGGCTGTTCCAATGCTGCCTGCGCTCGTCAGCGTCACAAGCAGGGCGACTGGGGTGGCAATCCAGTACCCGACGCGCCTGTCTATGGGTGACACGGTTCGCGCCGGGACTACTGCGGCAGCGGCGATGAGCAGCGTTGCGAGGATCCCAGTGAACCGGAGGGCGTCGATTCCGGATGCCCAAGTTGTGGTAGTGGTGTAGTCGAGTTGTCTGGCCAGGGCGGCAGCGCCGACGAGAGCGACTACGACTGCGCCGCCCAGGAGCATGGCTCGCAGCACCCGCTGTGGCCTGGCCGCCTCGATGGACTTCACCGCGCTACGCGCAGCGAGCATGATGGCCACGCATGCCAGGCTTGCCCAGCCCCAGGTGTCGATACTGGCCCAGGAGGCGGAGTATCCGAGCGCGAGTGCGGTGACGGATCCCACAGCGATGGGAAGGCGGAACACCCCCCTGAAGCGAAGACGGTCTCGCGTATAGCCAAGGAGGACGACTCCGGCAGCGGCGAGGAACAACCAGCCAGCCGTGATCATCCAGGCGATCCCGATGAGCGGCACGGCCAGCACCACGACCGCCGCGGAAGGCCAGACGAGGATCGCACTTCTCTTGCGTAGCAATCCGGATGCCGCCCAGAACACTGCGACAAGAAGCGTGACGGTGGCCAGAGCTGCGATGGCGACCGTGGGGTGCAGGCCTACATCCTCCGCTGTTGCGTTCGCTGGACTGCCCCAGGGGGCGAAATATCCCGCTCCAGCCGCTGTCAGGGTCGTGAACAGTGCTACGAACAGCGGGACGGTAAGCACCAGTGCGGCGACCATTGTGGCCGAGAACGCCGCGACTCGAGCCGGGAGGGTCCTCACCGGATTGGTCGTGCGGCGAGCCACCGCCTCGAGTGCGAGGGCGGCCGTTGCCCCTACAACTGCGGGCCAGAATAGTGCGGGCTGCACCACGTTGGCAAAGTTAGTGCCAGGCCTTAGGGCGATGGCGATACCGAGGGCCGCGAATGCGACGGCGCCGACACCGGCGATCACCGATACAAGTGCACGGATGCTCGGAGGGGCATCCGCGCGTCGCATGAGGAGCACGTGGATGAGCGCGACCACGGCGACTATGACCAGCGCGAGTGTTGGTGCCCACACGCTGTCTGGTTGCACGGCGAAGGCGGTGAAGAAGGCGCAAACGAGGCTGATTCCAGCCACAGTCAACGCGATGACGCGCTCCGGAACTGCCGTGGGCACGACTCCCGCCCTGGATATCCGCGTGGCGCGGAATACGTGGATGAGCCCCGCTACTGCCGCGGCCACGAAAGCGGCGAAGTATTGTGTCGAATTGAGTAGCGGTTCGGTAAGCCCGCCGACGAGCAGACCAATTCCAGGGACGAACGCGATGAAAGCGGCGAAGTTCGGCGCACGCAGAGTCGAAGCTCGGTGCCAGAGCATGAAGGCGATGGCTGAGCCACTCAACGCGATACCCCAGTAGACGGCGGCGTTCGCATTTTCCGATCCCGCCAGGTTGTTAGCGCGCACCGCGAACGCATCCAGGTAGACAAGAACCACGGCAAACACCGCAATTCCCTCCGCCGTTGCGCGCAGGCCGCGTCGCTTGAGCAGCGACGCGGCAACGAGCGCTGCGAGTGTGATGCTCCCGATGATGATGCTTCGTGCGATCAACCCGTAGGTAATGAAGGCGAAGACGAGGAAGAAGATCGCGGCGATTGACAGGAGCGATACCCCGACGACTAACAGGATTACCTGCACGCTGGAGCGACGTGGAATTGCGGACTGACTGGGAATCGGGGACGGCCCGGCAGAGGCGTCCACACCCCCGGGCGTGGCTGTGAGTGACATAAAGGGGTCGGAGCCCAAACCCGGCTTCGCCGGTGTTTCCACGGCGACCGGTGGTGCAACTGTGTCTGCTGGTGCAGCCCGCGCGAGTGTCGCCGCGCGTGTGGCTGCCTGCTGCTGGAGCAGTTGCGCGGTTTCGAAGCGGATGCGCCCGATAAGTGCCGTGCGGCGATCGAGCGCGGCAGCGGCATCCGCGGACAGCTGGAAAAGCTCAGCTGCGGCGGGATGGTTGAGATCGAGAAAGCACGTCTGGCAGACGCTGTTGGTGAGTGGGCTCAGACAGGCAGGGCAGATTGTCGTGTTGGTGAGATCGCCCTGGCTTCTGGGAAAGTTCACCAGTTCGGCATAGCCAACGAAGTCGGTGTCGAATTCGGCCATAGTCGTCGTACCCCCTGAGCGGTCGTCGGCTCAGACTATCGGGGCGCAGCAACACCCCGCTCACCTCGGAACAAGCTGTGGATAACAGCCTTAGCGGGCAAGCAGGTTATGGGTCGAATACCCGGCGGCAGGCTGCAACTCTGGACGAGCAACTTCGAGGCGGTCCGTCCACGCGGTGCCATTCCACCAGCGGAGCATCGGGCTGCCTGCTGGGTCGGGGTACCAGCCAAAGGGGGCTGCGGCGACCGGTTCGGGATCGGGCGCGACAGTGAGGTCATGCGCGAAAATCTCGTCCGCGTCGTACTGCGCGTCTAGCGAATCGTCCGGATTAAATGAACGGTTTGCTTCTGGGGCGAAAGCAATCGACATTGAGTATCCTGCAAGTGCCCTGCCGCCGGGCGATTCGGGGTGCGACAAATGGCCTATCGCTGAGGCCGTTTCGGGTGCGATGTCCTCATAATAGAGGACAAACCATCCGGTTTGCTGTCCCCAGTTTGGGGGTATTGCGTAAACTGCAAGATATGGCATCTTCGCGAATCGCACGGCCGCGATTATGAAGCAGTCCTACGGCAAGGGAGGGGATGACGGGAATCGAACCCGCGCCATCAGTTTGGAAAACTGAGGCTCTACCATTGAGCTACATCCCCGCAACGGACGACCTAGGCCATTCGTGCGGTAGTCAGCCTAATACAGATTCAGCGGTCGATCAGGCAGACGCCGTCAACTCGGCTAGACTTGCGAAGGCCGATTTCTGGGCGACGGATCGCATCCGCATCCCGGAACCTTGGCGCAACGACTGAAAGACGTAATCCCGGGGCGTAGCTCAGCTTGGTAGAGCGCTCGGTTTGGGACCGAGAGGTCGCAGGTTCGAATCCTGTCGCCCCGACAAAACCCCAGTCCTATCTAATGCACATGCATGACGAACACGGCACGACAATCAACAGGAGAAGCACTTCGTGAAGACCACGGTCGAAAAGCTGAGCCCCACCCGCGTGAAACTGAGCATTGCGGTAACGCCAGAGGAACTGAAGCCCAGCGTTGACCACGCATACAGTCACATCGCTGAGTCCATCAACATCCCCGGCTTTCGCAAGGGCAAGGTTCCGGCCCCGATTATCGACCAGCGAGTGGGTCGCGAAGAGGTGCTCAACCATGCGGTGAGTGACGGACTCGACAAGTTCTATAGGCAAGCGATCGAGGAGCAGAAGATCCGCCCTCTCGGTCGCCCTCAGGCCGATGTGGTCGGTCTTCCGAGTGTGAAGGACTTCAGCGGCGACCTCGAGGTCACCGTCGAAGTTGACGTTCGTCCAGAGTTCACCGTTCCCAAACTCGACGGGCTCAAGCTCACCGTGGATGCCGTCGAGGTGACGGATGACGAGGTTGAGACCGAACTTCAGGAGCTGCTCAGCCGATTCGGCACGTTGATCACCGTGGACCGTCCGGCGAAGACGGGCGACTTCGCCCAGCTGGACCTCGTTGCCCAAATCGATGGTAAAGATGTCGACACTGCCAACGCGGTGTCGTACGAGATTGGCTCTGGAGAGCTCCTCGAGGGCATCGATGAGGCACTCGACGCGTTGAGTGCCGGTGAAACCACCACCTTTGAGTCCGCGCTTCTTTGCGGGGATCACGAAGGCGACAAGGCGCAGATCACGGTCAAGCTTCTTGCCGTGAAGGAGCGCGAGCTTCCGACCGCCGACGATGATTTCGCACAGATCGCCAGCCAGTTCGACACTCTCGGGGAGCTGAAGGACGACATCCGCGAGCAGCTCGGCAAATCAAAGGTTTTTGGTCAGGGCACCCAGGCACGCGATCAGGTCGTCGACAAGCTACTCGAATCCCTAGACATTCCCGTTCCCGAACAGCTTGTGCTCGACGAGGTGCACCGTCATCTCGAGAACGAGAGCCGGCTCGAAGACGATGTGCACCGCGCAGAGGTCACCGAGTCGAGTGAGAAGACCTTCCGCAGCCAAATTCTGTTAGACGTCATCGCGGAGCAGGAAGAGATTAAGGTCAGCCAGGACGAGCTCACCCAGTACCTTGTGCAGGGTGCGGCCCAGTACAACATGGAGCCGGGCGAATTTATCAAGGTGCTCGACCAGAACGGCCAGATCCCCGGCATGATCGGCGAGATCGCCCGAGGCAAGGCACTCGCCGTCGTGCTCAGCAAGGCCACTGTGGTCGACTCCAAGGGCAAGGATGTCGACCTGTCGACGTTCACCGCCGGCGTGCTCGAAGACGACGAGAACTTCGTCGAGGCCGATGCGGGCGACCATGAGAGTCACGACCACGAGGGCCACAGCCACTAGTCGTAATATCGCCCGCACAGGGCATAGCTTTGAACCATGAGCGCCAGGCCCGACAAGCATGAACCGAGAACTCTCCGACCGCTGACCCAGGCCGTGCATGCCGGGAACGAGGTCGACCCGGGAAGCGGTGCCGTGCGCACACCACTGATCCTTGCGAACTCGTACGCGCTGCCGGAGGATCCAAGCACAATCAGCTGGTCATCGTCCGAGCACACCATTTACACGCGCAATGGCGGCACAAACCAAAAGCACCTGCAGCAGAAACTAGCACTGCTCGATGGCGGCGAGGATGCCGTGGCGCTTGCGAGCGGCGTTGCAGCCCTGCACGCGGTGTTCTTCACACTGTTGAAGAGCGGGGACCACGTCGTCATCGCCGACCAAACCTACGAGGCAAGCTTCCGCCTGTTTACCGAACTGCTTCCGCAGCGTTACGGCATCGAGGCGACGCTCGTCGACACCTCCGACCTCGACGCGGTGCGGGCAGCCATCCGCCCGAACACCGTGCTCGTCCACTCGGAGGTCATCGCGAACCCCACCACCAGACTCGCGGATGTTGCCGCCCTGGCCGAGATCGCCCACGCGGCCGGCGCCTGGCTCAGCATCGACTCGACTTTCACCCCGCCGCCGATCGCGAGGCCGCTTCTCGACGGAGCCGACCTCGTCATCCACTCGCTCACCAAATACATCAATGGTCACGGAGATGCCATGGGTGGCTCGGTTGTCGGCTCTGCCGATCTCATTGGCAAGATCAAGGCGGATGCCATGGTCGACGTCGGGGGAGTGATCAGCCCGTTTAACGCCTGGCTCATCATGCGTGGTTCCGTGACTTTGCCGTTGAGACTCCGCCAGCACCTCGAGAACGCCCAGCGCGTCGCGGAGTTCCTCGATGCCGACCCACGTGTGGCGTACATCTATTACCCGGGGTTGGCGTCGCATCCGCAGCACGAGCTCGCGAAACGGGTGCTGTCGAACGGCTTCGGCGGCATGATGGCGTTTGCCGTGAAGGGCGACTCGGATGCACAAAACCATTTCGTTTCGAACCTCCGCGTAATCACCTCCGCGGTGTCGCTCGGTCATGACGAGTCGTTGATCGTGCACGTCGGCACGAGCGGGCCGCGGGTCGCGTACTATCCCGAAGGCTTCCGCACGCTCGGTCATCTGCGCTTCTCGGTCGGTCTGGAGGACGCGGACGACCTCATCGCCGACCTCTCGGCTGCCCTCGACGCCACCTTCGCATAGCCGCGCCACCGCTCCAGCCCGGGCGATTCCCGGCGCGGAGAGTCCCTTTCTGTCCCAAATGCAGGATGTGAGCGCTCCCATCGGATGGCTCGCCAGGTAGATGTTGGGTCCGCCTCCGCCTGTTCCTGCATTTGGCACGAGCACGGGCAGGAGCGGGGGGCACGAGCACGGGCAGGATCACGAGCACGAGCACGAGCGGGGACAGGAGCGGGGACACGAGCACGGGCAGGATCACGAGCGCGGACGCGGGCAGGAGCGGGGACACGGGTGGGAGCGGGGGCGGATGCCGGATCGGGTTCCGTAGTCGGAGGTCGAGTTCAGGCTGCGATCTGCCGAGGGCGAACACGGCAGAACGGGCGCGCGCGCTCCGATAGATTCGAACCAAGCAATAACTGAAACGGAGCGCGAACAATGGCCCAACCGGCATTGGTCAGCAGTATTTTCGACCAACTCCTCAAGGACCGCATCATCTGGCTTGGTTCAGAGGTGCGGGACGAAAACGCCAACGAGATCTGCGCAAAGATCCTTCTGTTGGCTGCGGAGGATCCGAAACGTGACATCTTCCTCTACGTGAACTCGCCGGGTGGATCGATCACCGCTGGCATGGCGATCTACGACACGATGAAGTTCGTGCCGAACGACATCGTCACGGTCGGTATCGGCCTCGCTGCGTCGATGGGGCAGTTCCTGCTCTCCTCTGGCACCAAGGGCAAGCGCTACATCACCCCGAACGCGCGCGTGCTCTTGCACCAGCCGTCCGGCGGGTTCGGCGGAACTGCCGCAGACATTCAGACCCAGGCTGGCGTGATTCTCGACATGAAGAAGCGGATGGCGGAGCTCACGGCCGAGCAGACCGGCAAGTCGGTCGAGCAGGTCCTGATCGACAACGACCGTGACAACTGGTTTAACGCCCAGCAGGCGCTGGAGTACGGCTTCGTCGATCACCTGCGCGAATTTGCCTCCGACGTGGTTGGTGGCGGCGGAACAGACGAGAACATTTCCGAAGCCGACGCAGCGAAGAAGTAGGGACGACGACAATGGAATTCACAGGCTTCAATCGGCCCGCCGGCGGCGTGGCACCCGCTGCCGAAGCGCGCTACATCCTGCCAACTTTCGAGGAGCGCACGGCATACGGCTACAAGCGGCAGGATCCGTACGCAAAGCTGTTCGAAGATCGCATCATCTTTCTCGGCGTGCAAATTGACGACGCTTCGGCCGATGACGTCATGGCCCAGCTCCTCGTTCTCGAGAGCCAGGATCCAGACCGCGACATCGTCATGTACATCAACTCGCCCGGTGGCTCGTTCACCGCGATGACCGCGATCTACGACACGATGCAATACGTGCGCCCGCAGATCCAGACCGTCGTACTCGGGCAGGCGGCATCTGCCGCCGCCGTGATTCTGGCAGCGGGTACGCCGGGCAAGCGTCTCGCGCTTCCGAACGCCCGCATCCTGATCCACCAGCCAGCAGCGGGCTCCGAGGGCTCGAGCCAGGCATCAGACATCGAAATCCAGGCGCGCGAGATTCAGCGGATGCGGGTCTGGCTCGAAGAGACCTTGTCGCGCCACTCGAATCGCACTATCGAACAGGTGCACAAAGATATCGACCGCGACAACATCCTCAGTGGCGAGCAGGCGCTCGAGTACGGCCTGGTCGACCAGGTGCTGACCAGCAGGAAGAACCTGCCGGCGATTACCAAATAGATCAGATCCCCGCAGTCGAGAAGGTTGCTAGCGGCCTTCTCGACTACGGGGCTGCACCGCGCCCTCTGGCTTACTCTGGTTTCTTTGTGCGACTGGTCAGCATCAGGGTTGCCGCGATGGCCAGTCCAACGGCCAGTACAGCGCCACCGATCCACAGGAGCGCGGCCACACCCTCGCTATCGTCGGCTGCCGCAGGTGCGACGGGCGCTGCTGTTGCATCCGCGGACGAGTTCGGTTTGAGTGTCCCGTGACAGTCGGGTGGCGTCGTCGAACCCTGGCTCGCGGTGGCATCCGCCGATGATGGTTGCCAGGTGAAGGAGAAGTCGTTTGACACGGTGTGCCCGTCCGTCGAAATCACCTGCCAGATCACCTCGTATGTGCCCGGCGCACCCAGCGCGGCTGCCGTTGACATGCCAGATCCCTCGACGTCTATGCATCCGTCACCGTAATAGAGCCCGTTTTCGTCTTTAACCTGCAACGCGAACCCGGCACCATTTTTCGCGATGTTGAGCAGGGCGTCGTTGGTCGTAATCGAGAATTGGTCAGGCAAAACGGTGAGGATCTCACCCGCCTTCGGTGTGGAATCCACGAGGTAGTTATGGGCTTGTGCGGGAGCGCTCGCAACCACGACGGCGCCGATGACCATGAGCACTCCAAGAACGGATGCAAGTACACGGCCCACGGTCTTGCCGCGAGCACCGCCGTTGCTCACCGTGTCGCCTCGCGACGGAACGCGACGATGCCGAGCACCGCTCCCACTGCTCCCAACACCAGACCGCCGATTCCTAAGGAACGCGCAACGACATCGCTGGATGCAGCGACAGTCGCTGGTGCCGGAACTTCGGTGGCCTCCACCGTGGGCCCAGCTGCAGCCCGGTGGGCGCTCGCCGGAGCATCGTTGACATAGAGCACCGGCGCGGGGTGCTCAGCGTTCTCGCCGGTTCCCGTCCAGCTGACGACCGTGCCGTCGCTGTAGGTTTGCAGTGCCTTCAGCACTATCTTGCCGGTGTTAGGAACTGCCCCTACCGACAGGGGAAACAGCTGTAGCTGCCCCGCTGCAATTTCTGATCCGGGTTGCGCAGTCCAGGTGACTTTGGTGACGGCTTTGGTAATTTCACCTCCGGTGATCTTGACGGGTTTAGGGAGCGTCTCGGTGACAGCCTCTACAGTCCAGCCCGCGACGGGAACGTAGCTGACGCTGGAAAATGGCGTGTCGGTGGGGATGTCGATTTCGACTTTGTTGGTCACTGCCGTCGCTGACTCATTCGGCACCTTTACTGTGACGAGCGCATATGATCCGGCTGGCGCGGTATTTGGGCTGATCGTAACGTGAGCACTGGCTGAGAGAGGTGCGGCGACGGCCAGGAGTGTTCCAGTGCCGATAGCGATCCACAGAGTGGCTATTGATGCTGTGCTCTTTTTCTTCATTTTCACTGTGACAAAGTCCTCGATGTTGTGAGTGGGTGAGGCAGGATTCGCTAGCGCGCCTGAAAGGCCGCGTTAGCGCGAGAAGAGTTCGTTGGTTTGGTGGATGCAGTGGAACGCGTTCGCAAATCGAAGCGAACTGATTAGACCGCAATGGCTTGGAAACCAGGTGGACCGCGGCGCCGCAGCGGCGAGAGTGGCAGGATGCGCTCGTGCGGCAGGGCCAAACACTCGCGTGGTGCTTCGGTCGCGGGAACCTCGACCGGCCTCGGACTCGTTCCCGCCTCGAACAGTGCACCGATCCACAATCGCGCAACTATACGCAGGCTCCAGAATGCTGTCTCGCCGTATCGCAGCGCCATGATGGTGACGACTGCAGCGACCGTGTGTGCCACCCACATTCCCGTGCCCATCGAGGCGACCCCGGATGATCCCAACACGACGAAGTGCTCTTGGACGTGGCCGACGTGGGTAAATGATGTCGACCCCATGGCTACCGATGGTGCGGAAGCCGAGAGGCTGAAGAAGCTGTGGAAGAGGAACTGGCTCGCAATTACCGCTGTGCTCAGCCGGAACAGTGACAATTTTTTACCCGAAAGAGCCGTGCAGACGAACGTTGACAGGATGAGACAGGCGACCAGCGCCACCATGCCAGGAGCGTCTCCCCCGGGGAGTATGTGGCTGATCGCCGCCACAAACAGCGAGGTAATTGCGGCGACGAACCCACGGGCAACTCTCGCCCAGCGTGTCATCATGGCCGCTCCCGGTTCGAATTCGCGCCGTATCCGTAAAGTCTATGCTGCCTAGAGATGGGGGTCGGCTGTGTAATGCCAGGCCAGATCGACTCCGAATTGGGATGCGGCACGCCGCGTAGCATTTCCTCACGATGCGCACCCGTGTCCCCGGCTCGGGTTAGGCTCTTAAAACAGCACAGCGAAGCGTGACAGGCTCGCACTAGCTCGACAACACAGCCAGACCCGCAACGATGGGGGCCCCGCGCACGCGGGGGCACAGACCAGGAGGAGGCCGAGCATGGCCCGTATAGGCGAGAGCGCCGATCTGCTCAAATGCTCCTTCTGCGGCAAAAGCCAGAAGCAGGTTCAGCAACTGATTGCAGGTCCAGGCGTCTATATCTGCGACGAATGCGTCGAGTTGTGTAATGAAATCATCGAGGAACGTCTGGCGGAGGCCGGCGAAGAGGCCTCTGGTGAGTTCGAACTCCCGAAGCCTAAAGAGATCTACAGCTTCCTTGAAGAGTACGTAATCGGGCAGGACGCGGCGAAGAAGGCGCTGTCCGTCGCCGTGTACAACCATTACAAGCGCATTCGGGCGCGCAACACCATCGGTGCTGCGGACGCTGTGATCGACGATGTAGAAATTGCCAAGTCCAACATCCTGCTGATCGGCCCAACGGGCTGCGGCAAGACATATCTCGCGCAAACTCTAGCGAAGCGGCTCAATGTGCCGTTCGCTGTTGCGGATGCCACGGCGCTGACCGAGGCAGGCTACGTCGGTGAAGACGTGGAAAACATCCTCCTGAAGCTGATTCAGGCTGCGGACTACGACGTGAAGCGCGCCGAGACCGGAATCATCTACATTGACGAGATCGACAAGATAGCCCGCAAGGCCGAGAACCCTTCCATCACCCGTGACGTGTCTGGCGAAGGCGTACAGCAGGCACTGCTCAAGATCCTCGAGGGCACCGTCGCATCCGTGCCTCCTCAGGGCGGGCGCAAACACCCGCACCAGGAATTCATCCAGGTAGACACTACAAACGTGCTGTTCATCGTCGCGGGTGCTTTCGCTGGGCTCGAGGAGATCATCTCTCAGCGTGCAGGCAAGAAGGGCATCGGATTCGGGGCTCCGTTGCACAGCAAGGGTGACGATGTGAACTTGTTCGGCGAGGTGCTGCCGGAAGACCTGCACAAGTTTGGTCTGATTCCCGAGTTCATTGGCCGTTTGCCCGTCGTGGCGACGGTGACTCCGCTTGACCAGGTGGCGCTCATGGAGATCTTGACCAAGCCGAAGAACGCGTTGGTTCGCCAGTACCAGCGCATGTTCGAACTCGACGGCGTCGAGTTGGAGTTTGACCACGATGCTCTCGAGTCGATTGCTGATCTCGCGGTGCTCCGCCAGACAGGTGCTCGTGGCCTGCGGGCGATTATGGAAGAGGTGCTCGGACCAATCATGTTCGAGGTGCCGTCAACGGATGACGTTGCTCGCGTCATTGTGACCAAGCAGTCGGTCCTGGATAATGCGGCCCCGACCATCGTGCCGCGTCGCCCCGTTCGTCACGAGAAGTCGGCTTAGTCGAATCCGCTAGCGGCTACAGTCAGTAGTTTTCTTGGGAAATCCGCACTCGGACCGGTCAAGCCTGCCTTAATTGCTAAAAGAGGACGGGT
>JBDTIM010000069.1:0-44661 GCA_039936355.1 Lacisediminihabitans sp.
CCCTGGCTGCCACCTCGGACGGAACCATCTCGAGGACCACTGCGAACGCGCCGGCGTTTTCGACGGCGTGGGCGTCCGCGAGGAGTTGCTCTGCCGCATCTCCTCGGCCCTGGATAATATGCCCGCCGAGTCCGTGCTCGCTTTGTGGCGTGAATCCAATGTGCGCCATCACGGGAATGCCGGCGGAGACGATGCGGCGGATCTGCTCAGCACTACGCACGCCGCCCTCAAGCTTGACCGCGTGGGCGTGTGTCTCTTTCATGAAACGGAAAGCGGTGTGCAGTGCCTCCTCCGGGCTGGACTCGTATGAGCCGAAGGGCATGTCGGCGATGACGAAAGCGCGGGTTACGGCGCCGGCAACGGCACGGGCGAGCGGGATCAATTCGTCGACGGTGACGGGCAGGGTCGTGTCGTGCCCGAACACGTTGTTGCCCGCTGAGTCGCCAACCAACAGGAAGTCGATGCCCGCCTGGTCGAAAATTGCGGCACTCAGCTGGTCGTAGCTGGTGAGCCCGACAATCTTGATGCCATTTTCTTTTGCGCTCTGGAAGTGTCTGGTGCGGACGCGCTTGAGGTTGGCCTGAGCTGTTGCTGCATTCGGGTCGTTCATGAAGCCACCTTAACCTAGCTGGGAGTGGATGGGCGGTACGTAATGGGTAGACGGCGGTCGCGACCGAAGGCCATTCCACTGATCTTCGGTCCGATAGCACCCTGCCGGCGCTTCCACTCCGAACGGTCAACCAGACGCGTGACCGCGTCCACGGTGTCCGGGTCGAAGCCAAGGGCGACGATCGACTCCCGTCCGAGGGAGCGACTCACATAGGCATCGAGGATTCCATCGAGGACATCGTACGGCGGGAGCGAATCTTGATCCGTTTGGTCGGGCCGCAGTTCTGCACTTGGTGGTTTGCTGATGGAATTCTCGGGGATGGGGGGAGTCTCACCCCTGCTTGCGGCGAACTCGTTGCGCCAGCGGGCAAGCTCCCACACCAGTGTCTTTGGCACATCCTTGATAGGCGCGAATCCGCCGGCCGAATCACCGTAGATAGTGGAGTAACCCACGCTCAATTCGGTCTTGTTTCCCGTTGTGAGGACGAGGTGACCGTGTTGGTTCGACAGTCCCATCAGGATCACCGCCCGCACGCGGGCCTGCAGGTTCTCCGCAGCAAGCCCGTCCAAGTTCAGCTGATCCTCGAAGGGCAGTACGAGATTGGCGATGGGCTCGGTGCTGTAGTTGATGCCGAGGCGCTCGGCTAGATCGTCGGCATCCGAGCGAGAGTGGTCTGAGGAGTATTTGCTCGGCAGCGACACGCAATAGACGGAGGACGCTCCCAGCGCATCTGCCGCCAGGGCTGCGCACACAGCAGAGTCGATTCCCCCGGAGAGCCCGAAGATCACGGAACGAAAGCCGTTCTTAATAACGTAGTCGCGCAGGCCGAGAACCAGCGCGTTCCAGATTTGCTCCCGGTCATCTGGTAGGAGTGCGATGTCTGAACCCGGCATGTGATGGCCGCTGTCCACTCCGGAGAGAACTCCGCCAGAAACAACCGCGCCTGAGCTATCTGCGCCGTGCAGTTCCACCCGCGAGACCTGCTTTGGGAGTGGCGCGTCGCTTGCCGCGTCGGCCTCGAGGTCAACGATCAGCAGGTGTTCTTCGAACTGGGGAGCCCTGGCGAGGATCGTGCCCTGACCGTCAACGACGACACTGTCCCCATCGAAAACAAGGTCGTCCTGCCCGCCGACGATATTCACATAGGCCACGATTGTGTCGGCTTCGACCGCACGCCGGGTGACGAGAGGCAGCCGTACCTCGTCTTTGTCACGCTCGAACGGAGAGGCGTTAATCACGACGAGCAATCCGACATTCGCCTGGAGTACGCGGGCAACCGGACCGCCGTCGCGCCACAGGTCCTCGCAGACGATGAGCGCGACATCCACACCACTGATTCTGAGCACAAGGAGTTCGTCGCCCGGGATGAATGTGCGATATTCGTCGAAGACGGAGTAGTTGGGCAAGTGGTGCTTTGCGTAGCGAGCCTTCACGTGACCGTGTTGCAGGACGCTCGCGCAGTTCTGGGCGATCGCCGTCGGAGAATTGCTCGTGCCCAACAGCCTGGGGCGGAACGGTCCGTCAGCGTGGCCAACGATCACAGGCAGTTCGCCGTACCCGGCATCCTGTAGTTGCTTGGCGAGCGTAAGCACCGCGGCGTGACTCTCCCTGAGAAACCCCGGGCGACCGGCCAGGTCTTCTATGGGGTAGCCGGTAAGTGCCATTTCGCCGAGTGCAAGAAGGTCCGCTCCGGATTCGTAAGCGTTGCGGGCTGCGGCAATCACCTGGGCTGAGTTGCCAGCGAGGTCTCCGACAATCGGGTTGGTCTGCGCAAGCGCCAAGCGAAGTCGGGGCATAGCCACTAGCCTAATAGCGGGGTTCGTGCCCCGGATAATGTCGTGTGAGACGCGCAAAAATGAGGAGCCAATGGACAAGCAACGCGACTTCGTTCTTCGCACCATCGAAGAGCGTGGGATCAAGTTCGTTCGACTCTGGTTTACAGATGTTATCGGCACGCTGAAGTCCGTCGCAATTGCCCCAGCTGAAGTCGAGGGTGCATTCTCTGAGGGAATCGGATTCGACGGTTCCGCGATAGAGGGACTCACCCGTTCATTCGAGGCCGATGTTCTGGCGCACCCGGACCCGACGACGTTCCAGATACTTCCGTGGCGCGATGAGATCGACCCAACGGCCAGAATGTTTTGCGACATCATGACCCCGGATGGTCAACCGGCCGTCGCCGATCCGCGCAATGTACTAAAGCGCACGCTCGCGAAAGCGGCGGAGCTCGGTTTCACCTTTTACACGCATCCCGAAGTCGAGTTCTATCTCCTGAAGAGCTCGCAGTATGGCGTGGAGGGTCCACAACCGGTCGACTCGGCCGGCTACTTCGACAATGTGCCTGGAGGCACGGCGCACGACTTCCGCCGCAGGTCTGTGCGCATGCTCGAGGACTTGGGTATCTCGGTAGAATTCAGCCATCACGAGGCGGGGCCCGGTCAGAATGAGATCGATCTGCGCTACGCGGACGCACTGACGACCGCTGACAACATCATGACCTTTCGCACCGTGGTCAAGGAGGTGGCGATCGAGCAGGGAGTGTACGCGACCTTCATGCCGAAGCCGCTCTCAGCACATCCGGGTTCCGGAATGCACACCCATATGTCCCTTTTCGAAGGAGACTCGAACGCGTTCTTTGAGGCGGGTGCGGAATACCAGCTCTCGAAGATTGGCAGACAGTTCATCGCGGGGCTGCTGAAGCATGCTCCGGAGATCACTGCTGTCACCAACCAGTTCGTCAATTCTTACAAGCGGCTCTGGGGTGGTGACGAGGCGCCCAGCTTCATCACCTGGGGGCACAATAATCGCTCTGCGCTCATCCGGGTTCCGCTGTACAAGCCGAGCAAGGGGCAGAGTGCGAGGGTCGAATACCGTGCAATCGATTCGGCAGCCAATCCGTACCTTGCGTTCTCGCTCATGCTCGCTGCGGGACTCAGGGGCATAGAAGAGGCCTACGAGCTGCCAGCAGAGGCAGAGAACAACGTCTGGAGTCTCAGCGACGCAGAACGACGTGCCCTCGGCTACAGTGCGCTGCCATCCAGCCTCGACCACGCCGTCTCCCTTATGGAAGGCTCGGAGCTTGTTGCGTCAACTTTGGGGGAGCAGGTATTCAACTATGTGCTCCTCAACAAGCGTCAGGAGTGGAAGGAGTATCGGGCGCAGGTCACCCCATACGAACTCAAGAGCAACCTGGAGATGCTTTAAGGCCGGTTGGGTGAGATCGTGGCACGCAACCAGACAACTCTCACCGAGCTAGCGAAGCTGGGCTTTGCCCGACTTGGTTCCATCGCTGCACTCTTGGCCGAGGCAGACGAATATCGCAGTGTGGAACCAATGCTGTCGTACTTCGCGGCCAGTGCCAATCCTGACCAAGCACTACGACTCTTGGTTTGTTTGCTCAGGCAGTCACCGACCGAAACGATTGCCGTGCTTCGCACAGAGGCCAGCGCGCGGCGATTGATCCGCGTGCTTGGTGCATCCTCGGGGCTTGGTGAGTTCTTCACGCGCCATCCCGAGGAACTTGCAGCACTCCGATCGGCGTTGAGAAAACCGCTGACCGCCGCAGAGTACCGCTCGGAACTCCTTGCAGCTATTGCCCCTGAAGCTGGTCGAACAACTGAAGCGGCCTGGGATGCGCTGCGAGTGCGCTATCGCAGGCACCTGGTCCGACTCACAGCCTTCGACCTCGAGCAGGACGATCCGCTGGCCGGTGTAGACACGGTAGCGGCAGCCCTCGCGGACCTTGCCGCTGCCGCATTGGATGCCTCCCTCGCGCTCGCCCGCGCATCCGCCCCGTTCCCACCAGGCGAAGTAGCGGCGACCCCGCTCGCCATCATTGGAATGGGTAAGGCTGGCGCGGCAGAGTTGAACTACGTGAGCGACGTTGACGTGATCTTCGTGACCGAAGCCGCGCAAGGGGTCGACAGCGACAGAGCTGTGGAGATCGCGACGAAATTGGCTATGGCGACGATGCGTGGCATCCACGACTTCTCCACTGAGCCTCCGCTGTGGGAAGTGGACGCTAACCTCCGGCCGGAGGGTCAGGACGGCGCACTTGTGCGAACCCTCGACTCTCACCTCGCCTACTACGACAGATGGGCCAAGAGCTGGGAGTTTCAAGCCCTTCTGAAGGCCACAGCGCTGGCCGGCGACATCGAACTCGGCGAACGATTCTGCGCTGCAATTGCACCCAAAGTGTGGAGCAGCGCGTCACGCGAAAACTTTGTCGAGAGCGTACAACGGATGCGAGAGCGGGTGACCGCAAATATCCCGCACGAGGAGCTCGACGTCCAACTCAAGCTCGGACCGGGCGGTCTGCGAGACGTCGAGTTCACCATTCAGCTGTTGCAGTTGGTGCACGGGCAGACCGATCCTGATGTCCGTCAGGCCGGGACCCTTCCTGCCCTGGATGCTCTGGCCGAGCATGGGTACATCGGGCGCGTCGAGTCGGCGGAGTTCGCCCGTGACTATCGTTTTCTGAGGCTGCTAGAGCATCGCCTGCAGCTGTCGCAGTTGCGTCGTACCCACCTGATGCCGATCGACCAGGACGAGCTGCGCGTGCTCGCCCGATCGACCGGACTGGCGTCGAGCGCAGCGGAGCTCACTGAACAGTGGGCGCGCATCAAGCTCGCTGTGCGGAGTTTGCACGAGAGACTGTTTTACCGGCCGTTGTTGTCCGCGGTCGCGGCCCTGCCTGAGGAAGGCTTCGCTCTGAGCAGCGAGCAGGCCGCCGCACGGCTGTCTGCCATAGGTTTCCGTGACGCTAAGAGCGCTCTCGGGCATATTGCTGCCCTTACCGCTGGTGTGTCCCGCAGGGCCGAGATCCAACGCCACCTCCTGCCGATCATGCTGGACTGGTTCGCCGATGGGGCCGATCCGGACTACGGACTGCTGGCCTTTCGCCGACTCAGCGACAACCTTGGAGAGTCCTACTGGTTCCTGCGAATGCTGCGGGACTCATCCGGCGCGGCCAAGCGTTTGACTAGTGTGCTGGCGGCGTCGCGATTCGTGGGGACACTGCTTGAGGGTATCCCGGAAGCTGCCGCCTGGTTCGAGAATGAGGAGGAGTTGCGCCCGCGTTCCTTTGCGGCGCTGCGTGACGAAGCACTGGCGACTGTCGCTCGACACAGCACGGCGGATGCAGCAGCTCCCGTGCTGCGAAATGCCCGTCGCCGCGAGGTGCTCCGTCTCGCCATCGCGAGCGTGCTCGGTCTCATCGATGTGCAAACACTCGGCCAGTCACTGTCGGACGTGACAACCGCCGTCCTGACTGGTTCTCTCGCCGCCATTCATGGTAGTGGGGAGGGTCTCGAGTTCGCCATTGTGGCCATGGGGCGATATGGCGGCCAGGAACTGGGTTTCGGGTCCGACGCAGATGTGATCTACGTTTACCGCCCGACGCGACTGGGTGGTGAACAGGCGCAGGCTAGAGCCGAAACAATTGTGTCTGAGTTGCTGAGGCTCACCGAAGATCTGCGTCTCCCACTTGATCTCGACATTGGCTTGAGACCGGAGGGAAAGAATGGCGCTGTGGTGCGCTCGCTCGACTCCTATCGCGCATATTACAAGCGATGGTCGCTGACCTGGGAGGCTCAGGCGCTTTTGCGCGCAAGGGCTGCTATCGGTGATGCGCCGCTGTTGCGCGATGTCGAAATGCTGGCCGATGAGGTTCGTTTCCCAGCGGAGATCGCGGAGCACGACGTGCGGGAAGTCAGGCGTATCAAGGCAAGGGTCGAGTCTGAACGGCTCCCACGAGGTGCTGATCCGGCCCGGCATCTGAAGCTTGGTCGCGGATCACTCAGCGATGTCGAATGGTTCGTACAACTCATTCAACTCCAGCACGGTCACGCCGTCGCCGCACTGCGCACTACCTCCACCCTTGACGCACTGGACGTGGCAGTGCGCGAGGGTTTCATTCCGGAGGCAGAAGCGCGCCGACTTCGCGAGGCGTGGGTTTTCGCTTCCAGAGCTCGCTCAGCGGCGACCCTGTGGACAGCGAAGACGCTCGATGTGCTCCCAACCGACCGGCAACAGCTCGACGGAATTGCGCGAATCATGGGATACCGCCCAGGATCCGCGTCTGCTCTCGACGATGATTACCTGCGCGTTACTCGGTTGGCTCGAGCGGTATTCGAGAAGCGTTTTTACGGATCGGTCTGAGCTGCAGTCCAGCCGCCAAAGGCCGCACCCGGTAATGGATGCGGCCTTCGTGAGGACACGTGTTCGTTCGGTTAGACGCTAAAGTACAGCTCGTACTCGAACGGGTGTGGACGTTGCGCGGCCGGGATGATCTCCTTCTCGCGCTTGTAGGCAATCCAGGTCTGAATCAGGTCGGGTGTGAACACATTGCCCGTGGTGAGGAAGTCGTTGTCAGCTTCGAGTGCCTCCAACGCTGCCTCTAGGGACGCAGGAACCTGCGGAATGTTCTTTGCCTCCTCCGGGGGCAGTTCGTAAAGGTCCTTGTCTACAGGCTCGTGCGGCTCGATGCGGTTCTTGATACCGTCGAGACCGGCCATGAGCTGGGCGGCAAAGGCGAGGTAAGGATTGCCAGAGGCATCCGGTGCACGGAACTCAATTCGCTTGGCCTTCGGGTTGGTCCCCGTGATCGGGATGCGGATCGAGGCGGAGCGGTTACCGGCCGAGTAGACCAGGTTGACCGGAGCTTCAAAACCGGGGATGAGGCGGCGGTACGAGTTGAGCGTTGGGTTGGTGAAAGCGAGAACGGCAGGAGCGTGCTTGAGTAGTCCGCCGATGTACCAGCGTGCAATATCGCTCAGCCCGCCGTAGCCGGACTCGTCGTAGAACAATGGCTTTCCGTTGCTCCACAGCGACTGGTGGGTGTGCATTCCCGAGCCGTTGTCGCCGAACAGCGGCTTTGGCATGAAGGTGGCGGTCTTGCCCCACTCTGTGGCCGTGTTTTTGACGATGTACTTGAACTTCAATAGGTCATCGGCAGCGTGCACCATGGTGTCAAAGCGGTAGTTAATTTCGGCCTGGCCACCCGTGCCGACCTCATGGTGCGCCCGCTCGAGAATGAGTCCAGCGTCGATGAGCTTGAGACACATGTCATCGCGCAGGTCGACCTGCTTGTCAACTGGACTCACGGGGAAGTAGCCCCCCTTGAACGGAGTTTTGTTGGCAAGATTGCCGCCCTCTTCCTTGCGGCCAGAGTTCCAGGCACCCTCGTCGGAGTCGACGGCGTAGAAGCTCTCGTTCTGGCGGACGTCGTAACGCACATCGTCGAAAATATAGAACTCGGCCTCTGGCGCGAAGAAAGCTGTGTCGGCGATGCCGGTCGACGCGAGATACTTCTCGGCCTTCCTCGCGACCTGGCGTGGATCGCGAGCGTAAATCTCGCCGTTTCGCGGATTGTAGATGTCAAAGATCATGATGAGGGTGCGCTCGATGCGGAACGGATCGACATAGGCCGTGGACACGTCCGGAATCAACTGCATGTCGGATTCGTGGATCGATGCGAAGCCGCGGATAGAAGAGCCGTCGAACATCTGGCCGACGGAAAAGAATTCCTCGTCGACGGTCGACGCGGGGATGTTGAAGTGCTGTTGAACACCGGGAAGGTCGGTGAAGCGGATATCAAGAAACTTAACGTCGGTTTCCTTGATGAACTTGAGCACCTCTGATGAATCACTGAACATGGAACGAACTCCAATGAGTTTGGTACTGAGATGACTGCAGGCTGCAGTCACTGGTGATATTAGGCGTAGGGGGTTTCGCTACGGTGTCGCAGTTGTTTCGAGAATGTTACGGGGAATGCCGTAGGCCCAGCCAAGTGCAGCTGGAACCGTGTACTCGGCTCGTAGAATGGCAGTATGGCAGCTTCCCCGTCCGTGCCCATGTTAGAGGACTGGCCGGGGCGGCGGCTGGGGCTCCCACGGTCGGGATCGAGGTCGGTCGCGCGATTGGGGCGCAGGCTCGCGGCACTTGCGGTCGACTGGTTACCCATCTATCTGATTTCTTATGCGTTCTTCGACGGCAATCCCTGGGCTACGCTCGGGATCTTTGCGCTGTTGCAAATACTCTTCATTTCCCTCGTCAACGGAAGCATCGGGCACCTCATGCTCGGAATGCGCGTAGTGCCTGTGACCGGGGGCATGGTGGGATACCTGCGGCCATTGTCCAGGACGATGCTGCTCTGCATCGTGGTCCCAGCGGTTATCTGGGACCGTGACCAGCGCGGGATGCACGACAGGTTCAGTGGTACGGTCCTCGTTCGGCGCTGAAGGCCCCACGCGGGCACTCATGCTTCGTGAGCGGGTGGGTTTATGCCCGTCGTTGGGCGCGGGCCTTCATCGGGTCGACTCCCTTGGGAATGGGCAGCTTGGTGTTTCCCATAGAGCTCAGCCGATTGTTGATCGTGAAGATCTCGGCCTTGCTGAGCTTGCGTTTGAACTTCGACATACGCCCCGCGAGCTTGTGCAATGGCACGGAATCGGCATCTGGCCCAACCTGCAAGAGGTTGATGGGGACGTTCGGAACCAGCCTCATAACCAGACGACGCTGGTCATCAAGCATCTTCTGGGTTCGTGTTTTCGGGCCCTCACCGATCAGGACAATTCCTCCGGTGCCTACGGCCCTGTAGACGGCATCCTGAGTCTTCGGGCTCACGGCTACTGGCATTTCGCTTGCGGTCCAGCCACGTCGCAGAGAGCTTTTAAGTACGGCTCCGACGGCACCGGGCTGACCCTTAATTTGGGAGTACGCTGCTTTCTCCGCTCGGCGACCGAGCACGATAAGGAACACCAGGAATCCACCGAGGACACCGGTGACAACCCACAGGGCGAAACTGAGTGGGGAGTCGCTAGATAGCAGGAATCCCGCGATTAGCGCGAGCGCGATCGGACCGAGGAAGCCGAGGAGCATCCACCAGATCGCGTTGGAGTCGTTGCGCCGGGTCATCTGGAAGACGCGGTACATCTGTTTCAGACGGCCGGGCTCTTTCGCGGACTTCACTGTCGTGGATTTCGTGCGTGCCATGCTACCTAGGATACGGCCTTGTACAGGCACCGAGGACGCATCCATCGGATGGCGAGGCACGCTCGAGTCACGTGACGTGCCGAACGGGTTGGTGCCGCCGCTGCGAAGACAAAGCCTGCCGCGACACCAGTCTGGAGCTCTGCCTCTCCTCCACGACTGGGGTGAACCCTCTCTTTACACAGGGTTGCCGGTGGCGCATTCGCGCTGCTACGTGATCGAGCAGAATCGGCGGGTGGATATTGTTGGCGGCTACAGACTCGTTCGCAAGCTCGGATCTGGCGAACGAGGCGATGTGTACTTAGGTCATGCGGTATCGGACGATGCGGCAGAGGCCTCAACCGCCGCCATTAAGATCTATCGCGTTGAAACTAGCGAGCAAAGCATAGCTGACGAGGTTGGTGTGCTGGCCAAGATTTCATCGCCACACCTGCTGCAGTTGCGGGATGTCGCCACCGCACCGGATGGCAGACCGTGCGCGATCCTGCATCGCCTCAGCGCTGTGAGCCTGGCGCGGCTTCTGGCCGAACGTCCGAGTTTTGGCGCGGGAGAGTCGATCACGATCCTCGCTCCGTTGTGCACTGCGGTCGCGGAGCTTCACCGTGCAGGTGCGGTGCACGGCGCCATTCGCCCAAGCTCAGTACTGTTCGATCGGAGGGGAGCTCCCGTGCTCGCCTGCTTTGGACGCGCGAGGGCATTCCGAACGACCGACAGCGCGAGGCCCGCTACCATTGCCGAGCGTGCGGCCGAGCCCCGTGTTGCCACGGACCTCGCGGCGCTGGTAGCGCTGGCCGAACTGGTACTCAGCAGGGTCACAGAGAGTAGTGGCGCTTGTGCATCCGGATCAGTCGCAGATCTTCTGGACTGGCTGCGGGCCTCCAATGCCGGTGTCGGAGGTGGTCGATTGTCGGAGGAACTCGCAGAGCGCCTCTTCCGCCTCGCTCTTGCGGCTCCGGTCGACTTCACAACACCGATCGCCGCGGGCATTGAAGTGCTCCCCGCGCGCATAGTGACACACGAACTGGCCCCAAGCGCTTGCACAATGAAGCGAGAGGCACAGTGGCGAGAGCCTGTACCCGGTGACACGAAAAGGGTGCTGTCGATGCGGTTCCTGAAACAGCCAATCGCCCGTCGTTCTATCCAGCTCGCTGCAACCTATCTGGGGCGATTGAACGCCGCCATAGCGTCGGTTCGAAAACCATTCTGGGCCGTGGGAATCGTGGGTGCCGTCGCGATAGCCTCCGCAGTGTTTCTTACGCAAGGATCCGGGAGCTTTGAGACAGTCTCACGTCACGTGGCGGCTGATCCCGCTGTCGGGGTTATCCCGTCGCAGAACCCACTGACGACTCCATCACCGGGCATTCCACCCAACACGAATATGAGCAAGAACGAAGTGAACTCCGCTAATAAGGCAATTCTGGCTGATGATCCCCTCGCCGCTGGCAAGGCGCTCATCCAAATTCGTGAGCAATGCATTCACGAACGCTCGGTGACGTGCCTGAACAGTGTCGATCAGACGAACTCGTCCGCTCTGGATGATGATCGCTATCTGATCAGCTCGCTCCAGGGTGGCGGGGTGATCGATGATGCAGCGCACCTCACGGGAACGGGTCTTGTGCTGTCGGAGCGTCTGGGCGATTCCGCCCTACTGACGCTTCAGGGCGTTGATCATCCCGTGGCAGAAGGCGAAGCGGTGTTGGTCGTCAAGGGCGAGGCGGGTTGGAGGATTCGAGATATTCTGGCGCACTAGCAGTCAGTGAATCGCCGAGGGGGCAGCGAAAAAGGCCGACCCAGCGAGTTGGTGTCGCGGTGCCGGCCCTCTTTCTAGAAGGTCAGATACCCAAATTCGCTGCGAAGTCGCCACTCTCCAAGCGGTTCTTGACGGCAACAAGGAATCGTGCAGCATCAGCCCCATCGACAATACGGTGATCATAGGACAGCGCCAGATACACCGTCGACCGGATTGCAATCGAGTCGAAGCCATTGTTGGTGACGACCACTGGCCTCTTGACGACGACGCCTGTGCCGAGAATGCCCGACTGTGGCAAGAAGACGAGCGGAGTATCGAACAACGCCCCACGCGAGCCGGTGTTCGTGATGGTGAACGTTCCACCGGCAAGCTCGTCTGGCTTTAGCTTGTTATCTCTCGTGCGCTCGGCCAAGTCGGCGATCTCCCGCGCGATGCCTGCCAAATCGAGGGACGCCGCATCACGGATGACAGGGGTCAGCAGCCCGCGCTCGGTGTCCACGGCGATGCTGATATTCTCCTGCGCCGGGTACACGATGTTTTCCCCGTCGACAGCCGCGTTAATGATCGGATACGCCTTGAGCGCCTCGGCAGCCGCCAGGGTGAAGAACGGAAGGAAGCTAAGCTTGACCCCTGTCTTAGCAAGAAACTCATCCTTGACCAGGTCGCGGTAATTCGCGACGAGGGTGACGTCAGCCTCGACCACGGTGGTGAGCTGTGCAGATCCTTGAAGCGAAATCACAGCACGTTCTGCCACCACCTTTCGCAAGCGAGACATCGGGACCGTTGTTCCCCGAAGTGGCGAGGTTTCCAATGCAGCGGATGCAGAAACTGGCGGGGCTGCCGGGGTGCCGGCGACTTGAGCTGGAGGAGACACCAAATCTTGCTTGCGGATGCGACCACCGACACCGGTTCCGGAGATCGACGTTAGGTCGATTCCCTTCTCGTTGGCGAGCTTGCGGACCAGTGGGGTTACATACCCGGCCAAGGGTGCGGGACTCAAAGGCATCGCTGACTTGGGCGCAGGCGCTGGCGCTGACTCTGATCCCGAATCCGTAGCTGATTCAGACGCCGTAGCTGATTCAGACGCCGTAGCTGTCGGGGCGGCCGACGCGGCGAGCGTGGCTGGACGAGGTTCTGGGGCCGAAGGAACGGGGGAACTCGGGGGTACGACTGCAGTCTGCGAGGTCTCGGGTGTCGCGGCGGCTGCACCCTGTGGCGCAGCAACTTCGGGTGCGGGTGTTTCTTCCACCGGCAGAGTTTCTTCTTCGGCCGACGGTGCGACGGCTTCTTCTGCGGCGGACTCGGGTGCTGCGGACTCGGGTGCCGCGGGCTCGGCAGCCGATTCGGTCGCGGGCTCCTCGGCTACAGAGGACTCAGCGACGACGACGGGCTCGGGGGCTACGGCGGCTTCCGCTGCGACAGGCTCGGCGTCACTCTGAGAACCGGCACCCGAACCATCTCCGATCGTGACGAGTGCCGTCCCGACTTCAACCGTTTCATCCTCAGCAACAAGGATCGCCTCGATCACACCGGCGACCGGCGAAGGAATCTCGGTGTCGACTTTGTCTGTCGAAACCTCCAGCAGCGGCTCGTCGACTTCGACGTGGTCTCCCACCTTTTTCAACCAACGGGTAACCGTGCCCTCTGTGACACTCTCCCCGAGTGCCGGGAGGTTGACGGATTCGCTCATCAGTGGTGCTCCTTACAGCAGTCTTGCGTATTTATAGCTTAGTTTGGCTGGCTGGATCAGGCGGAGTGAAGTGGCTTGCCAGCGAGAGCCAGGAAGGCCTCTCCGAGTGCCTCGTCCTGTGTCGGGTGGGCGTGCACCAAAGGAGCAATGTCCTCCGGGTATGCCTCCCAGTTCACAACGAGCTGTGCTTCGCCGATGAGCTCGCCGACACGAGCACCGATCATGTGTACACCGACGACCGGACCATCGTTTACTCTGACGACTTTCACCATTCCGGAAGTTCCGATGATGTGGCTCTTGCCGTTACCCGCCAAGTTATAGTCGTAACTCGTAATCTGCTCTGCCCCGTATTGTTCGGTGGCCTTCGCTTCACTCAACCCGATGGACGCAACTTCAGGATCGGAGTAGGTGACCTTCGGAATGTTCGTGTCCGCGATCACCTGCGGGTTCAGACCGGCAAGCTCCTCAGCGATGAAGATGCCCTGCTGGAACCCTCGGTGCGCAAGCTGCAGCCCGGGCACGATGTCGCCGACGGCGTAGACCCCCGGCACGTTTGTCGCCAGACGCTCGTTCGTGAGGACGAAGCCGCGATCCATCGTGATCCCAACATCCTCGAAACCGAGTCCCGCCGTCGACGGACCGCGACCGACCGCGACGAGGAGAAGCTCGGCCTCAAACGTCGTCTCGTCTTCGAGCGTGACAACGACCCCTTCGTCGTTTTGGGTGACGCTCTTGAATCGGACGCCGAGGTTGAAGTTGATACCGCGCTTGCGAAAAGCGCGCTCGAACTGCTTGCTGATCGCTTCGTCCTCGTTCGGGACAAGATGGGGGAGCGCTTCGATGATTTGCACATCTGCACCCCACGACTTCCAGACACTCGAAAACTCAACCCCAATGACACCACCACCGAGAACCGCGACCTTCTTCGGCACGAAGTCGAGCTCAAGGGCTTGCTCTGAGGTGATCACACGACCGCCGATTTCGAGCCCGGGAAGGGAGCGCGAGTACGAACCAGTTGCAAGGATCACGTTCTTGCCGACGATCGTGTCGCTGCCCACCTGCACCGTTGTAGGGGAAATGAGCTTGCCTTCGCCCTCAATTACGGTGATGCCGCGGGACTTGATGAGACCGACAAGACCCTTGAACTTGCTTGAGACGATGCCCTCGCGATAACTGGTCACTGCTGCGATGTCGATACCATCGAAGGTCGACGTCACGCCGTATTTGGCGGACTCTCGGGTCACATCCGCCACCTCCGCGGAATGCAGAAGCGCTTTGGTCGGAATGCACCCGACATGGAGGCAAGTGCCTCCCAGCTTGTCCTTTTCGATGAGTCCAACGGAAAAGCCCAATTGGCTCGCGCGGAGTGCGGCTGCGTAGCCACCGCTTCCGGCTCCGAGGATCACAATGTCAAAGTTCTGTTCCGACACCAGGCTGCTCCCTAGGTTCTCAGGATGTGTGATGGCCTGCTCGCTCGATCGGCGACAGACTGCTGTGGCGAGAGGTTTTCTCGCCACAACGACCTTACTACGGGCGGGAAAATTCCTCTGCAAAACGGATTAGCGCACGCACCATGACTCCGGTTGCGCCTTTGCCTGTGAAGCCGTAGCCGCCACTGGCATTGTTGGCTGGCCCCGCGATATCGAGATGTGCCCATGGAATCCGCGATCCCGGGTTGTCCTTCCTGGGGCCGATGAACTCCTTGAGGAAGGTACCGGCGAGAAGCATTCCGCCCGCAGTGTTGCCGATCTTGGCGTTGGTCAGATCGGCAACGTCAGAATTTAGCAGTGCGCGTAGTTCGGCAGGCAGTGGCATTGGCCACAGCAGCTCACCGGCCCGTGTTGCGGCGTCGACAACGCGCCCAACCAGTTCTGGATCCCCCATCGCACCGGCATAGCGGTTGCCGAGCGCTACTCGTGCCGCCCCTGTTAGCGTCGCGACGTCGATGATGGCGTCCGGGTACTCCTCACTCGCTGCGGAGAGCCCATCGGCCATAACCAGTCGACCTTCTGCGTCTGTGTTGAGCACCTCGACTGTCTTCCCGTTGCGAATTCGTAGAACGTCGTTCGGGCGGATCGCCGAGCCCGATGGCATGTTCTCGGCGATACAGAGCCAAGCGGTCAGACGGACGTCGAGAGAGAGCCTGGCAGCAGCCAAAACGACCGCCATGACAGTTGCCGCTCCCGTCATGTCGTACTTCATTCCCACCATTCCCGACGGCTGCTTGAGGGACAACCCTCCGGTGTCGAAGGTGATGCCTTTGCCGACAAGAGCGACGTGCCGTGCTGCGCCCTGTGGCGAATAGCTGATCTTGACCAGTCGAGGGCCGCGCGTCGAGCCCTGCCCGACACCGACGATTCCGCCGAATCCGCCCTCGATGAGTTCGTTATTGCCAAGCACAGTGAGTTCGACGGGGAGGTCCGTGCTGAGCCGACCCACCGCGTCAGCGAAGCTCTCTGGGTAGAGGTCGAGGGCCGGCATGTTGACGAGATCGCGCACGCTGTGCACGGCGCCGGCTACGGCACGAGCGCGTTCTACGATGGCCGAATCCAGCCCATCTGGTGAAATAACCGTGACAGAAGGTGCGGGAAGCTTCGAGGTGTCGGCAGACACCGAGCGGTATGCGGTGTAAGAGTAACCGCCGATTGCGGCACCCTCGAGCACGGCGAGCAGGTCGACCTCCGTCGTCGCGGGCAGGTCGATCACGAGGGAACTCACGCCAGTAATTTGGCGCACCGCTGAACCCGCGGCGTACCGCAGCGCATCTGCAGAAACCGGCTCTCGTCCGAGCCCGACTAGGGCGAGGCTCTTCGCCGGCCCATTCACGCGGGCGACCCGTCTGACCTCGTCAGGGGCACCGGTCACCCCCATGGCAGCAAGACTTTCCCGCAGCGGCCCGAAATCGGCACCGTCCGATGTCAACCGCGGACCATTTTCCGCTTGCACAACCCCGATCACGAGCACATCCGTAGGAATTTTGGAGGCAGTCTGGGAGGAGGTATTCACCTGTGGAACGGTCATCCAGCCATGTTAGTGGCCACGAAATTTCTTACTGCGCTCACTGTTCGCTCACGGCATCATGGATCGGCATCTTCAGTCCGGCCCGTCCGATCCGTCGCGGTTAGAGTAGATTGATGCGCGATCCAGCTGACCTTTACGAACTCAACCCCGACGTTCCCGGCGTCCCGGAGGGGCTCCATCTTGTGGCTGGTCTCACCGGTTTTGCTGACGCCGGATCAGCGATTACGCAGTTCAGCGACTACCTCCTCGACAACCTGGAGCACCGCGTCGTCGCAACCTTCGACACCGACACACTGTTTGACTATCGAGCTAGGCGTCCGACCGTCTACTTTGACCAGGATCATCTCAGTAGTTACACCCCCGCGCGTCTTGCCCTCTACCTGGCAACGGATGAAATCGGCCAGCAGTTTCTCCTGCTTACAGGGTATGAGCCAGACTTCCGCTGGGACGGATTCACTGATGCTGTACTGAATCTCATTGACACATACAAGGTCAAGACCACGACATGGGTTAACGCCATTCCGATGCCCGTTCCGCACACCCGTCCTATCGGTGTCACGGTGAGCGGCAACCGAACCGAGTTGATCGACTCAATGTCGATTTGGAAGCCGCACACCCAAGTGCCGGCGAATGTCCTGCACTTGATCGAGTACCGCTTGGCTGAGCTCGGACATCCGGTAGCCGCATTCGTGTTGTTGATCCCGCACTACCTCGCCGATACCGAATACCCGGACGCTGCGGTAAAAGCGCTGGAGGCGATTAGTGCTGCAACCGGCCTGATCTTCCCCAGCGACAGTCTTCGTGAGGAGGGGCGGGATTTCATCGGCAAAATAAACAGCCAGGCGGAGTCTAACCAGGAGTTGGCCCGCCTTGTCGGAGCTCTGGAGGAACGGCACGACTCCTACATGGAGGGAAACCCGTTGCGCTCTCCTCTCACTGATGAGGACGGGGCCCTTCCCACGGCGGATGAGATTGCCGCAGAGTTGCAGAATTTCCTCGCGATTCGACGGAATGACGAGGACGAACCGCGGTCCTGATCATCCAGGAACGCCTGCTGTCAACAGTCCAGTTAGGGTGAACCCGTGAATTCTCCACGGTCATGGCTGATCTGGGCGATCGCCATGATCGCGTACATCGTGGCGGTGTTGCAGCGCACGTCTCTCGGGGTAGCTGGCGTCGACGCCGCGCAGCGTTTTGAGGTGTCAGCGTCGGTGCTGTCGAGCCTCACGGTTATCCAGCTAATCGTCTATGCCGGTCTTCAGATTCCTGTCGGAGTCGTTCTTGATCGCGTAGGTCCCAAGGCGCTGATAGCCACCGGCGCTCTACTGATGATGCTCGGCCAGCTCACCCTCGCCTTGGCGCCGACGATCGGAGTTGCGATCAGTGGGCGCATGTTGCTCGGAGCGGGTGATGCCATGACCTTTATTTCGGTGATCCGACTGCTTGCGTCCTGGTTTAACGGCAGGATTCTGCCGCAGGTTTCCCAGTGGACGGGAAACGTCGGGGCCTTAGGGCAGGTATTGTCTGCGCTTCCGTTCTCTTTCGCGCTACACCAATTCGGCTGGACGCCGGCGTTCATGAGCGCCGCGACGATGTCGGCGCTGGCTCTGGTGCTCGTGCTCGTTTTCCTCTCGAATGGTCGGGAACCCGGAACGCATCCGTCCCATGTAACGAGTTGGAGGGGAGCGATGCGACAGCTCCGCGAGAGCCTCGCCCGGCCAGGCACGCAACTCGGGTTCTGGTCGCATTTCGTCAGCCAGTCTTCCGGCACGGTTTTCAGCCTGTTGTGGGGATTTCCCTTCATGGTTGTGGCGCTCGGCTATAGCGAGTCGCTTGCGTCAGGGATGCTTGCACTATTCGTCGCTGCTGGTGTCGTCATCGGCCCAGTTCTTGGGTTGCTCACGGCACGATATCCGCTTCGTCGATCGAACCTTGTGCTCGGCATTGTTTTTGCGACGGCAGTCGTGTGGACGATCCTTCTCCTCTGGCCGGGTAAACCACCGTTCTGGCTTGTTGTCGTGCTCGTCATCACGCTGGGTGTTGGCGGTCCGGGTTCTCTCATAGGCCTCGACTTTGCGCGCACCTTCAACCCGTTACGAAGTCTCGGCTCGGCCAACGGGGTCGTAAACGTCGGTGGATTCCTGGCGAGTTTCGTCATGATGTTCCTGATAGGAGTAGTGCTGGACCTGGTCAATCAGGTCAGGATTGCGCACGGATTTGCGAGCGACTTGTTCTCCTGGGATTCGTTCCGCTTGGCATTCACAGCCCAATACGTGGTCATTGGCACGGGTGTCGTATTTCTTCTCGCGGCGAGGCGTCGCACAAGGCTTCGGCTGCACGAGGACGAGGGAATAGAAGTCGCCCCATTCTGGGTTGCACTCTCTAGGTCACGAAAGCGTCGCAAGATATAGCAACGGAGTACCTGTTGGCAAGGTGCACCGTGAAAGCGTGCAATAATTGACCCCAAGACCCGTTCGACTCCGCGGACTACTTGATCACTTCCAGTGTGAAAGGGCTAAGGACTTGACATGGGTCTTAGTGCTGCCCGAAATGGTCCATTCTTACCCCGGATTCACGGGGTGGATGGCATCCACGATCGGTCGGGCAGCGACCTCACAATCGAAAGGTGCCCTGATGGCTACCCGAATCAAGACCACGGCTCCCGTTGAGTCCGCGAAGGATGAGACGGTCAACGACGACCTTGCTCCTGCACGCAAGGCTGCAGCCAGTAAAACCACGGCGGCAGTATCCAAGAAAGCGACAACGGCTACTGCGACAAAGCCTGTCACGGCCAAAATCGCAGCAACGAAGGCCTCAGCTGCGAAGGCCTCAGCGGCGAAGACTTCCGCTGCAAAGTCCAGTACCGATGACAAGCCTGAGAAGAAGACCCCAGCCAAGCGGGCTTCGAAGAAGGCCGTAGCCGATCACGATCATGACGATGTCGTGGAATCCGTCGAGGAAGACTCCGACGACGAGAAAGACGACAAGAAGGTCGAGGTGCTGCCGAAGGGTGCGCTCGTGCTTTCGCTTGTCGATGACGACGACGAAGTTCCCGTGTACTCATCCGCGATCACGGGGGCGACGGCTGACCCTGTCAAGGATTATCTGAAGCAGATTGGGAAGGTTGCACTACTCAACGCGGCCGAGGAGGTCGAGCTGGCGATGCGAATCGAGGCTGGACTCTTCGCCGAAGATAAGATCGCATCGACTCCAAACCTGTCCAAAGAAGCGGAGCGCGAGCTTCGCTGGGTTGCCAGAGATGGCCAACGGGCGAAGTCGCACCTGCTGGGTGCAAACCTGCGGCTCGTCGTTTCCCTTGCCAAGCGCTATACGGGCCGCGGAATGCAGTTCCTCGACCTGATTCAGGAAGGCAACCTCGGCCTCATCCGCGCCGTCGAGAAGTTCGACTACACCAAGGGGTTCAAGTTCTCGACCTATGCGACCTGGTGGATCCGTCAGGCGATCACGCGCGCGATGGCCGATCAGGCCCGCACCATCCGCATCCCGGTCCACATGGTCGAGGTCATCAACAAACTTGCTCGAGTGCAGCGCCAGATGCTTCAGGATCTAGGTCGCGAGCCTACGCCGGAAGAACTCAGCCGCGAGCTCGATATGACGCCGGAGAAAGTCGTCGAGGTGCAGAAGTACGGTCGCGAGCCGATCTCCTTGCATACCCCGCTCGGCGAGGACGGCGACAGCGAATTCGGCGACCTCATCGAAGACACTGAGGCCGTCGTTCCGGCGGATGCCGTGGGATTCACGATGCTGCAAAAGCAGCTAGAGAGCCTGCTCGACTCGTTGTCAGAGCGGGAGGCTGGCGTCATCCGGATGCGCTTCGGACTGGGCGACGGGATGCCCAAGACGCTCGACCAGATCGGCGACACCTTCGGCGTTACGCGCGAACGTATCCGTCAGATTGAGTCGAAGACGATGGCGAAGCTTCGTCACCCTTCGCGGTCGCAGTCGCTTCGCGACTATCTCGAGTAAACCGACCGAAGCAGCGGCTTGGAATGGATGCAGTCAGGGAAGGGGCGCGCCGCAATGGTCGCTGAAGCGAACCAAGGTAAGGCGCTTGAGACAGAGGTCGACGGTGTCCGATATCTCCGGATTCCGATTAAGACCAGGCTGGTGGGCCCGGAGGACGACATTGTCGAGGTTGTCACGGGCTTTGCGGATGGTCTCCTCCAAGACGGTGACGTACTCTTCGTCACAGAAAAGATTGTCGGGATCACCCAGGGTCGTGCGTTTCCCGTGGACTCGATCGATGCGCGCCCGCTCGCCGTGCGGTTGTCCAAGTACGTGACCAGGACCCCATCGGGGATTGGGCTTGGTTTGCCGCAGACCATGGAGATGGCTTTGCGCGAGTGCGGAACTCCCAGAATTCTGCTGGCGGCGGTTGTTGCTGCCGTGACAAAACCATTCGGCAGACGCGGAGACTTCTACCGGGTTGCCGGACCGAAGGCGCGAGGGATCGACGGCCCGACGGGCGGCACAATCCCTCCATACAACTCTCAGGTAGTGCTTGCGCCTGACCGGCCAGGTTGGGTTGCCTCCGAGCTTCGTGCGGCTCTTGATGCTCAGGTAGACGTGCTTGTTGTCGACATCAATGATTTTGGTGGAAACGTCCTCGGTTCGACAATGAGCAAAGTGGCGAACCGACTCATGGAGCGGATTCTGAAAGACAACCCGCTCGGGCAGGGCCACGAGAGCACACCGATGGGTATCATCCGGCAGTTGCCCTAACGTCTGTTCACCGGCACGCCGGCTAGCTGACGATGAAAAGCTACTCTCGGTGGAGACCCTTCCACGGCTAGAAGCCGATGACCTCCTGGAAACGTGGGCGGCTCCCACGCCGAATTCCGGTTACGCTCGGCTTATTTTCGTACACTCCTGCCGCCCAGTTTCCTTCGACCAGGACTGGCCCGTTCTCGCCAATCACGATATCCCAGCCAACGTATTGAACCTGCGGAACGACTCTGCAGGCAGCGTCAATGAATGTGAAGAGTTCTGGAACCATGGGAAGCGTGAAGTCAACTATAGAAATACCGGACTCCGGATGGACCTCATAGACGTTGTCGTGTGAGTCGTATCCCGGCCCCAGCGAGGTGCCATCGAGGTTCAGCATTGTGTAAAAGCCGCCGTAAGTCTGCTGGTCGCTGGCCGCACCTCGCCCAAATTTTTGGGCCATCGAGAGAACGTGCGAGTGAGTGCCATCGAAAAATGTCGTGACCCTGGTGGTGTTCGCTGTTCCCGGACAGATCGCCGCGAGGACCGGATGCTGGGTGATGTACTCTTCGACCAGGGTTTGCCCCTTACTCAGCATCACCCCTTTGAGTCCGTCCCAGTCGTTGATTGACGTGGCCTCGTATCGTTCGACACCGTGCCCAGAATCGCTGAAGGGAACCTTGCCCATCACGCGCCCGTGCCTCTCGACAAACGACCGCAGTTCGTCGTCTGTGGCGGTGCGGACATCAAGCCATTCGCGGCCGAGAAGTGCATCAAAGGTGCGATTGAATTCCAGTTTGTCTTGGAAAAGACCCCGATATTCCGGCTGGTCAAACTTCATGGCGATGTGGTTTGACAGCGAATGCGTCATGAACGTTTTCCGCTCCGCTCCGCTGAGAATTGCGAAGTCATAGTCCACATAGTCCTGAAAAGCAGTACTACGGAAAGCTGCGGACCACAGCATGTCTGCAACTATCATCGGCGTCGAGCGATGGTGCACTGTGGCTACTGCTCGAGCGCGACTTACAAGAGACGCGCCATCGAATCCTTTGGCGCGCCACGCCAGATAACTGAGGCGACTCTTGAGGCCGAGGCCACTGGCTTTCACTGTTCTGTGTCTCCCGTCGGTGACCGTCACGCCCACAAGGCCACTCTACTGGGCACTCTGTTGAGGCCTCGACAGGCACAGCGATCGAGATTGTTCGTGTCTGGGCCGTGCGAAGAATCGTATCGTCGGGGCGCCCTCGGGTTCATTGCTACTCTGAAAAGAGTGCCATTGCTCGCGGCGTCCCCAATGGTGCAACACACGCTTGTCATTGTCCATCCGATCGCTGCGAGGTGTTGATGTCAACCTATTCCGGACTGTGCCAAGCGCGCGTGGATCTCGAAGCCATTCGGAACAACGTCAACATCCTCGCGAGGGCGAACGCCGGTGTTCCTTTACTTGCCGATGTCTCGGCTGATGGTTACGGGCACGGCGCGGTGCCGATTGCTCGCGCAGCCATCGAAGCTGGAGCTGGGTGGCTTGGTGTGGGCAGCGTTGCGGATGCGGCGCTCTTGCGGTTAGCGGGTATCACCGCGCCAATCCTTGCCTCCATCCCGACCCCCGCTTACGATGCTGGTTCCGCGAAAGATCTCGGGGTCGTATTGCGCGGCAGATCTGACGAGTTGGATGCCCTGTACGACCCAGGTCCTGCTTTGTATGGGCTTGGAATCGAATGCACTCAATTGGGGGTAGTCGCCGCAATGCGGGTGAGCACCACCGTGATTGGAACCAAGACGATTGAGCGCGGCGATGGGGTTTCGTACGGCTACACGTTTCGTGCGATCGAGACCACCAACCTCGCCATGGTTGCGATGGGTTACGCCGATGGGCTCGATCGCTGTGCGGGAAATGTCGCAGCGATGGAGCTGGGTGGCAAATCGCGCAGGATCGCGGGCCGGGTGGCAATGAACGCGGCAGTTTTGAACCTGGGTCAGGATTCAGTCGGGCTTGGCGACGAGGCAGTGCTGTTTGGTGCAGGGGGTGAGCCAACGGCGAGCAGGTGGGCGCATTCGGTTGGAATCACCGACGTTGAAGTCGTCACAGTATTCGGCCGTATGTTGGCAAGGAGTTACGGGTGACCGAGGCAATAATCAACCTGTGCGCGTATCGTCAGAATCTTTCGATGTTGACTGCATCCGTCGCCCCCTCGGCTCTCATGGCGGTCGTTAAGGCCAATGCCTATGGGCACGGGCTGCTCCCGATCGCGAATGCGGCAATCGAGTGCGGGATTCGTTGGTTGGGAACGGTCGATATTTCGACTGCGCTCGAACTGCGCGCGGCAGGGATCGGTGCACCGACATCCATTTTTGCGTGGCAGTTCACGCCTCGCGAGGACTATCGGGCCGCGATCGAGGCTAACGTTGACTTGGGCATTTCGACACTGAATCAGCTGGAGCAGATCGCGCAAGCCCGTGCAGGAGTTCCCGCACGATTGCACCTCAAGATCGACACAGGTCTGCATCGGAACGGTGCACTGGCTTCGGAGTGGCCGCAGCTCGTTCGCCGCGCACTCGAACTTGAGCGGGCAGGGACCGCGATCGTCTACGCAGTCTGGACGCACATTGCGGAGGCGTCTGACGACGACGACAGCGTGGCCATCGCCCGATTCCATGAGGCAGTCGGGGTTGCCACATCACTTGGAGCACACGTGAGGCTCCTGCATCTGGCTGCGAGTGCTGCGGGACTTGCACGGACGGACAGCAGATTTGACCTGGTCCGTATGGGTGCGTTCGGTTATGGGATCTCACCTGGTAGCGGTGTGACTCCTGCACAACTTGGTCTGGTCCCTGTGATGACTTTGGCGAGCGAGACTGTCGTTGGAGTTGACGGGGAGGTCTTCGTTCCAATCGGCTACGGCGACGGTATTTCAAGCCGTGCATCAGGCGTGGTTGATTTACTAGTGAACGGCACGCTTCAGCCAGTGGAGGAGGTCAAGTTCGACCGGATAACTCTGCGGGACAAGAGCGTTCCTTCCGGGGCGGAGGTCATCTTGTTCGGAACGGGTTCGCGCGGTGAGTGGACCTTGCAGCAGTGGGCGGACAGCACGGGCACTATCGGTGAAGAGATCGTCAACAGACTCGGTAGGCACATCCGGCGCCGCTACGTTGGCGGCAGTGGAACTGCCTCGAGCGAGAAACGTCAGTCAACACGGGAGTTATGAGCGGTGAGGACCTAGCGCTAAACGAGAAAACGCCCGCCGTCGAAACGACGGCGGGCGTTTGCAAAGAATGTGAGTTACGCCCTGTTGTTCTCGAGCAGGCGACTCGACTCGTCGTGCCATTCCGTCGCCAGGAGCGAGAGCTTCTCCTGGTATTTCTTGCCGTGGTGCGCGCAAAATAACAGCTCGCTGCTACCGATGGAAACTCGGATGTACGCCTGCGCACCGCAGCTATCACAGCGGTCAGAAGCGGTCAGCTCGTGGGCATGCTCTTCGACTGCTGTCGCGTCTGGTGCGATCTGAGACATTCGCTGCTCCCTTACGTTCCGCCGACGGCTTTTCGTCGATGTACCTATACAAACATGCCGCGGCTCATTCGCATGCCCGAAAGGGGTGTATTTCGCTGAACGCGTACGCTTCTAACCCTCGCGAGTGTCGAAGCGGATGCCGAGCATCGCCCTTGGTTAGGCTGGACCGCACCCTCTGACAGAGCATTCCCGCCGCACGCGAGGGCGCGTGAACGGAGATACCAGTGGCCAGCTCGGACTACTCGGCCAGACACCTTTCGGTGCTCGAGGGGCTTGAGGCCGTTCGAAAGCGGCCCGGGATGTACATCGGATCGACGGATTCTCGCGGGCTTATGCATTGCCTGTGGGAGATAATCGACAACTCGGTCGATGAGGCGCTGGGCGGCTACGGCGGTGAAATCGACGTCGTCCTGCACAAGGACGACAGCGTCGAAGTTCGCGACACCGCTCGGGGTATTCCGGTCGACATTGAGCCGAAGACGGGGCTCTCCGGAGTCGAAGTAGTGTTCACCAAGCTCCATGCAGGCGGCAAGTTCGGCAGCGGTTCATACTCGTCCTCCGGTGGTTTGCACGGCGTTGGGGCATCCGTTGTCAACGCGCTTTCGGAGCGCCTCGACGTCGAAGTCGACCGCGACGGCAAGACCTGGGCAATGTCGTTTCACCGTGGTGAGCCCGGCATCTTCGCAGATAGTGGTGAGCCACGGAGTGATTCGCCATTCACGCCGTTCGAGCATAAGAGCGAGCTCCGGGTTGTCGGCAAGGTCGCAAAAGGAATCACTGGAACGAGGGTGCGGTACTGGGCTGATCCGCAGATTTTCAGCCGCGGTGCCACGTTCCAAACGGAGGAGCTCACCGAGCGCGCCCGACAAACGGCGTTCCTGGTCCGGGGGCTCTCTCTTGACATTGTCGACAATCGCCCGGAGGAACCAACCCACGAGTCGTTCCGGTTCGATGGGGGCATCGCCGAGTACGTCGACTTTCTTGCACCAGACAGTGCTCTCACCGAAACCTGGCGCCTGACAGGGTCTGGGAGCTTTACGGAGACCGTCCCCGTGCTTTCACCGGGAGGAGCAATGCTCCCGACCGAGTTGACGCGGGAGTGCGAGGTTGACATCGCCCTACGGTGGGGAACCGGTTACGAAACCGAGTTCCGGAGCTACGTCAACATCATTGCCACGCCGAAGGGCGGCACACACCAAACCGGCTTCGAGCAGGGGATGATCAAGTTCCTCCGCGCCCAGGTCGAACAAAACGCCCGGCGGCTGAAGGTGGGTAACGACAAACTCGACAAGGACGACATCCTTGCCGGACTCACGGCCGTGCTCACCGTCCGCCTTCCTGAACCGCAGTTTGAAGGTCAGACCAAGGAGGTGCTGGGCACTCCTGCGGTGCGCAACATTGTCGCGAACGTCGTCGCCAAGAGTATGGGTGAACGCTTCTCATCACGCAGGCGCGACGACAAAACGCAGTCCGCGCTCCTTCTGGACAAAATTGTCGCCGAGATGAAGTCGCGCATCTCGGCGAGAGCACACAAGGAGACACAGCGCCGTAAGAACGCGCTCGAGAGTTCGTCGCTACCGGCGAAACTGGTCGACTGCCGCAGCAGTGATGTAGCCAACAGCGAATTATTTATCGTGGAGGGGGACTCCGCGCTCGGTACCGCGAAACTTGCGCGCGACAGCGAATACCAGGCGCTTCTTCCGATCCGCGGCAAAATCCTCAACGTGCAGAAGGCGTCGGTCTCTGACATGCTGTCGAACGCAGAGTGCGCGTCGATCATCCAGGTGATCGGTGCGGGCTCTGGACGCAGTTTCGATCTCTCCGTTGCCCGCTATGGCAAGGTCATCATCATGAGTGATGCGGATGTCGACGGTGCCCACATCCGCACACTGCTGTTAACACTATTCTTTCGCTACATGCCAGACATGATCAGGGACGGCCGCATTTATGCCGCGGTTCCACCATTGCATCGCGTGATCGTGATGAACCCCGGCACCAAGCCGAACGAGACGATTTACACCTACTCGGAGACCGAGTTGAACGGTGTCCTCGCGGGTCTCAAACGTACGAACAAGCGCTACCAAGATCCAATCCAGCGTTACAAGGGTCTCGGCGAAATGGACGCGGACCAGCTGGCCACGACGACCATGGATCGGAGGCACCGTACTCTTCGCCGCGTGCAAATCACGGATGCCGAACGATCAGAGCGTGTGTTCGAACTCCTCATGGGCAACGACGTCGCTCCACGCAAGGAGTTCATCATCGCCGGCTCCGACGGACTGGAGCGCGAACGCATCGACGTGTAGCACAACGCACTGGAAGGGCGACAGGGTAACTTCAGAGGGAACGCCCGACCGACCCAATGACGCCGTCGAGCGTCGAACCGGATGCATCCCGCTTTGCCTCGGCCGCTGGAAGCTGCCTGACCGATCCATCAGTTCCGACAGCAGCAGCGGGAGCTGGTCCGACCCACGCCGTCGAGAGGACGTCCTCACCCTTGAGGAACGCGTGTGCCCGGACTCCGCCCGTCGCGCGACCCTTGCTCGGGAACTCGTTTAGCTGCGAGACTTTCGCCCTCCCCGGATCGGTGCCAGCGAGTGTGGCGCTGGAGGTAGAGATCGTCGCGACCACTGTCTCCGCCGCCTCGTCGACGACGCCAAAGTAGATAGCGGTGCTTCCCGTAGTGAGGTTGATACCAGCCATGCCACCGGCACCGATTCCTTGGGGACGAACAGCGGACGACGAGTATCGCAGGAGTCTGGCATCTGAGGTAACGAAGACCAGTTCGTCCTCGTCGCGGCTGTGCCCCACTCCGATGATTTCGTCACCCTGCTTGAGCGAGATGATGTCGAAGTCAGGTTTGCTCGGATACCCGGGAGCGATCCTCTTGACAATTCCCTTGGCCGTGCCCACTGTGATCGGCACTTCGGTATCAAGTGAGACGAGTCCGAGAACGTGTTCTTTCTTATCGGTGATGGCTAGGTAATCCGAGATCTTTGTTCCAGCGGCAAGCTGAATCGAATTTTCCGGGACATTCGGCAGGTCGACCGCGGTGAACCTGATCAATCGGCCGCGGTTGGTTACGGCACCGATCTCCGTGCGGCTGGTGGTATCCACTATGGAACGAATCGCGTCGTGCTTCGTGCGGCGACGTGCGACGGGCGTTCCTCCGATGTCCTCGCCGACTGTGACGCGGATGGCGCGCCCAGTTGTCGAGAGGTAGACCCGGCACGGCACGTCGGCTATTTCTAACACCGGCGCAGCCTTGCGAGACGATGCGGACACAGTTGCCAGTGACGGTTTAGCCTCCGTCAGCAGGGTGCGACGCGGGGTGCCAAAACGCTCAGCAACGTCCTGTAGCTCGTCGGAGACCAGCTGGCGCACTCGCGCGGGATCCGCGAGTAGTTCTTCCAGCGCCGCAATTTCGGCCCTCAGCTGGTCGCGCTCGGCCTCGAGCTCGATTCTGCTGAACTTCGTGAGGCGCCGCAGTCGCAGCTCGAGGATGTACTCGGCCTGCAGCTCGCTCAGGTCGAAGACCTCCCGTAGACGGGATCGAGCTTGCTCCGAGTCGTCGCTCGTGCGGATGACCTGGATGACCTCATCGATGTCGAGAATCGCCACGAGAAGTCCGTCGACCAGGTGCAGCCTCTCCTGGCGACGTGCAAGCCGGTAGCGGCTGCGACGCGTGACCACAGAGATTCGGTGGTCAACGTACACCTGTAGCAATTCTCGCAGGCCGAGGGTCTTCGGTCGGCCGTCGACCAGGGCGACATTATTGATGTTGAAGGAGTCTTCGAGCGGGGTGTGCTTGTAGAGCTGTTCGAGCACAGCCTCCGGGCTGAATCCGGTTTTGATCCCTACAACCAGTCGAAGTCCGTGCTTTCGGTCCGTCAGGTCCGTGACATCCGAAATGCCGCTGAGCTTCTTGGAGTTGACTCCATCCTTGATCTTCTCGATGACTTTCTCGGCACCAACCATGAACGGCAGTTCTGTGATGATGAGGCCACTCTTGCGGGCGGTCAAATTCTCTACGGCAACACGGGCGCGGGTGCGGAATGCGCCGCGCCCCGTCTCGTAGGCATCTCGGATGCCTGCCAAGCCGCTGATTGTGCCGCCGGTGGGCAGGTCCGGGCCGGGAACGTACGCCATGAGCTCGTCGAGCGAAGCGCCCGGGTTTTCCAGGAGGTGTCGTGCTGCGCCGACGACCTCGACGAGGTTGTGCGGCGGCATGTTCGTAGCCATGCCGACGGCGATTCCGCTTGCGCCGTTCACGAGCAGGTTGGGGAAGGCCGCGGGCAACACATCGGGCTGAGTGAGCTGGTTGTCGTAGTTTGGCACGAAATCTACGACATCTTCGTCGAGGTTCTCGGTGAGCGCCATCGCCGGCGGCGCCAGCCGTGCTTCGGTATACCGTGGCGCGGCCGCACCATCGTCGAGGGAACCGAAGTTGCCGTGCCCGTCGATGAGGGGCACCCGCATGATGAAGCTCTGTGTAAGGCGCACCATCGCGTCATAGATGGATGCGTCACCATGGGGATGGAGCTTGCCCATAACCTCGCCGGTGACCCTGGCGGATTTGACGTGGCCGCGATCGGGACGAAGACCCATCTCGGTCATCATGTACAGAATGCGCCTCTGCACTGGCTTGAGGCCATCACGGGCATCGGGAAGTGCGCGCGAGTAAATCACTGAGTACGCGTACTCGAGGTAGGAGCCCTCCATCTCAGTGGAGACGTCTACCGTGTCGATGCGTTCGCCTGTAGCACCTTCCGCTGGTTCGGGAAGGGTCGGGAGCTGGGGAGTAGTCATAGGATTGCGACCATGCTACCGGCCATGAAAACCCACCGGTTTAGCCTTGCCGATGTTCTGCCAAGTTGCCGCGAGGCTGTCCTAGGGCGAGGCAACACGTTGGAGCTGGGCCCGGTCGCCAAAGCTGTCGTGTTGGTCGTCGACGGGCTTGGGGCCGCGGCGCTGCGTGCGCGAGCCGGCCACTCACGGTGGCTTGCGCCTCGTCTGTGCTCGCAAACCACGATCGCGGCAGGGTTTCCCACCACGACAGCTTCTTCTCTCGCCACCATCACCACAGGTCACACCCCCGGCATTCACGGGTTGGTTGGTTACACGGTCCTCGATGCCCAACATGACCGGATTGTTAACGAGCTCAACGGGTGGGATGACCGTCTCGACCCGGCAACCTGGCAACGCTCCCGCACGGTCTTTGAAAACGCCGCGGATGCTGGGCTGCCGAGCTACGTCGTCGCGACCGAGAACTTCCGCAAGTCCGGCTTTACGGCCGCTGTCCTTCGAGGTGCGGAGTACCGCAGCGGTGCCACAATTGCCGATCGGTTGGATGAGACCAGGCGCATCCTCGACAACGTCGAACGGTGCATCATCTACGTGTATGCGGCGGAACTCGACAAGGCTGGGCACGCCCACGGTTGGCAGTCGAGTCAGTGGACGACCGAGCTCGAGTCGATTGACAGCGCTGTGGGTGCCTTTGCTTCAACTCTCAGAAAAGGCGAGGGCCTCCTGCTCACGGCCGATCATGGTGTGGTCGACGTGCCGGAGAGCGCTCATGTCTTGTTTGACACCAATCCGGAGCTACTCGACGGAGTCAGGTTCGTTGCGGGCGAGCCGCGCTGCCTTCAGCTTCACATCGAGCCGGATGCCTCAGAGACACGACGTCAGACACTTCTGGAGCGGTGGCGGGCATCCGAGAGTTCGCGTTCATGGGTCGTTGGTCGTGCCGAGGCTATCGAGGCGGGCTGGTTCGGTCCCGTTGTCGACCAGCAGGTTGTTCCGCGAATAGGTGACATCCTCGTGGCCGCCCGCAAGAACGTTGCGTATTACGACTCGCGAGTTGCTCCGCCCAATGGCCGATCCATGGTGGGGCAGCATGGATCTTGGTCCCAGGACGAAATCGCTGTCCCGCTCCTGAGATTTGGCGCTTGGGCACCAAGGGGTTGAGCTGTTGGCCCTGAGCTGTTGGCCCTGAGCTGTTGGCCTTGAGCTAGCTGGGGTCATCTTCTGGGCGCGCACCGAACACGATGTCGTCCCAGCTGGGCATGGATGCGCGGCCTTTGCGCGCTTTGGACTGGAACGTTGCGGGTTGCGGCGCAGTGTGACCGGAGCCTTCGTCCTGGACAGCGGGATCAAAGACACCTGAAAAACCATCGAGTGGGACATCGACCAGACGGATGCTTCCTGAAGCGGGATGATTCGATATCTCTTCATCGAAGTTCGCGCTCTCGCGCTCACCACGGCGTCGACGGAGTGCGTCGAGTAGGTCCGCCGTTTGGTTGCTTTCGGCCGCTTCCGTCGTTGGTTCGCGGTTGATTGCCGAGGGAGATATCTTCGACGAGGCTTCGTTTGAGACCGGGAAAAGTCCGGTTTCACCACGGGAATCAGCGTCCGAGCCCGTCAGGTCACTGTCTGTAAATGCGCCGCTATCGAAACGCGACGAGTCAGGGATCCGCTCTTCACCGCCCACCGCCCGTAGCCGCGGGATGAGAGCACCGGCCAGCTCACCCTGTTGGGAAAGCGTGATTGCTTCGCTGTTGATCGGTGCAAGTGCGGCCTTTTTCGGATCAAAGTGCCAACGCGCGTCATGGTCGATTTGTTCTGCAGTAAAAGCAAGTTTGACGACCCACCCGCCTCCGACTTCCTTCCAGCTCGCCCAGCGTTCGCCCGTCGCACCGAGATCGTAAAGCCGCTCTCTGATGACGCTACCGAAGGTGCTACCCTCGCTCGCAGGGTCGGACTCAATGGCAGTGTGTACGGCGACGCCGAGAGCTGACTCCACGATGTATTCGCGCTCCGCCAAGACTGGGCCCTCGAACTTCTGGATGTACTCGACGGGTACACCGGTGATTGACGCAACATCCTGTGCCGACATTCCGGAACGGATGTGCGCCTGGATCTCCTTTGGCGCGAGCTTGCGTCCGGCACCGGGATCGGGGATGCTCTTACGGAGCTTTGACTGCAAAACCTCGTCTATCGCGATCCGGTATCGTGTACCGTCCTCCGATGCGACGAGGAGTGCGCCGTTCTCTACTCCGATGACTCTCAGGTCCTGCATACTGAATCGCCTCTCCGGCCGTCACGAATCCATTCAAGGGTGTCATGAGCGAGCTACGAAAGGCGGGAATAACGCGGGCGTGCCGGAAGTTGACACACCAACGGATTACTGGCGTTTTGGCAGTAGTTTGCTATTCCGAATCAGATGATGCAAACTATGCCCGCCGATTGACAAATATTGACGAACACAGAAGTGGATGGGCATGGCAACCGACTACGACGCACCCCGCAAGACCGACGACGACTCAGAGTCGATCGAGGCGCTAAAGGAACGCGTCCCAGACAAGATGTCTGGTGTCGTTGATGTCGACGATGCTGACAACCCGGGTGGTTTCGAACTTCCGGGAGCCGATCTTTCGGACCTCGACCTTGATGTCGTGGTGCTTCCTCCGCAGGCGGATGAGTTCACCTGCATCAACTGCTTCCTGGTCAAGCACCGTTCCCAGATCGATCACCAGGAGAAGCTCGGTGCGATTTGCCTGGAGTGCGCCGCCTAAGTTGGTTCGTGTAGCGCGGTCCGCGCTTCGGCAATAGCCTGAACGATTTGTTCTGGCCGTCTGGTAGACACGATCCAGTAGGGCGTAGGGTCTTGCGGGTCGTCGACTTCTATTCTGACCACCGGAGAAACCCAGCCACGCAAAAGTAGCCATGCGCGCGCGTCGAGGCGTTGGCCGCGCTCGAGGGTGGCCTCGTCTGAGTGGAACGGCGTCACCTTCCCAGCGAATTCGATCGGCAGCCGGGCGCGACCAGCCGAAAACTGTTGGGTGGTGACTTCGACGACGGGGGCGGTCGCAACTAAAATTGCGACACAGCTCGCGTACAGCACGATGGCGGTGATGACTCCGACGGTCTGGTTGATCGGGAGGAACACCAGCAGCGCCGCGGGCATTACCAGGGCAGTTGCGAGAAACACCCAGGGGGACGGCCACAGCCGTTCGCGGTATATCGACATCCTCCTATTGGATCAGACTTTTGTTGGTTCGGCTTTTCGATGGGCGATTATTCTGCACTACCCTCATCACGTGACTGAAAGCGTTGAGGTACTTCTTGCAGGGGGCCTGATTCCCGCGTATTCGCACCCGGGCGATGCCGGGGCCGACTTGGCTTCTGCCGAGGCGGTTCTCCTGGGACCAGGGCAGCGTGCGACCGTCGGCACCGGCGTTTCGATAGCACTGCCAGATGGCTACGTGGCTTTCGTGGTCCCGCGAAGCGGCCTCGCCGCGTCTCACGGCATCACTATTATCAACAGCCCGGGGACGGTGGATGCGGGTTATCGTGGCGAGATCCGGGTCACCCTTCTGAATACCGACAGTTCAGTGCCGTATCCTGTCGCAGTCGGCGATCGCATCGCCCAACTCATCGTCATGCCAGTGAGCAGAGCGAAGTTCATCCCCGTTGATACTCTCCCGGGAAGCCACCGCGGTAGCGGGGGTTTCGGGTCCACGGGTTATCGAGACACCAAGCAAGGAGATCGCCAGTGAGCGACATTATTCCCGGAACGACGGGCAACGACGAGAACGAATCTGAGCAGTCCAAGTCAGCTCCGGCCGATCGCGAGACCGAGGGCCCTTTGGACGCAAGTGAGGCGAACGCTGTCCGTCCGTACGTCGATCTGGGGGGGATCAAGATCCTACCGCGCGACGGCCTTCAGCTCCGCCTCGAAGTGGAAGAGGGCAGTCAGCGGGTTGTCGCCGTCGGGCTTGACTACGCTGGGTCGTCGCTGCAGGTGCAGCCGTTCGCCGCACCGCGTTCCAGCGGCCTGTGGCATGAGATTCGGGGCCAGATTTCAGAACAGATCGCTAGACAGGGTGGCACCACCAAGTTGAGCGACGGGCCGTTCGGCCCGGAGCTTCTAGCTGAAATCCCGGCGAGTTCGCCCGGCCAGCCCGGCTCCACCAGGCTCGCCAGATTCGTCGGGGTCGATGGACCCCGCTGGTTCTTGCGGGGCGTGATCGCCGGCGAGGGCGCCGTCAACGCGGATGCTGCTGCCAAGATCGAGGACCTGTTCAGAAGCGTCGTTGTCGTCCGTGGTTCCACACCAATGCCGCCGCGTGATCTTATTCCACTGCACATGCCGAAGTCTGCCTCGACCGCGGAAGACGCGGCCCCGACCTCTCTGGCTTGAGTGTGACCGATCCGATCAATGAGAGCAGTGGCGACGAAGCTGTTCCCACGTTCAAGGAAAGCTTCGGCGCTGCCATGCGCAAAACCGGCCTCGGTCAGGTCGCACCGGGTGAGATCCCGACTGCCAGTTCGCTGCTTGCCGCGATCGGGGGAGTGCGCGGACTCATTGAGTCGATTCTTCCCGGGCTTGGCTTCCTCGTCGTGTACAGCGTCACTCGAAGCCTGCTGCCCTCTGTGCTGTTTCCGCTCGCGCTCTCGGTGCTCTTCGTGGTCGCGCGCCTCATATCGCGCAGCGCTCCGTCTCAGGCCTTTGTCGGGGTGCTGGGGATCGCCATCTCTGCGGTATTCGCGATTATCACGGGCAAGCCAGAAGACAATTTCTTGCCTGGAATCATCATTAACGTGACGTCTGTTGTGGTTCTGCTTGTGAGCCTCGTCATTCGCTGGCCGTTGATTGGGATCATCGTTGGTTTCCTCACGAGCGAAGGTACAGCTTGGCGAGACGACCGGGCGAAGGCCAGAGTGCTCATCATCGCGACCTGGCTGTGGGTTGCACTGTTCGCATGTCGGCTAGTGGTGGAAGTGCCGCTGTACCTTGCAGGCGAAACCGAATGGCTGGCTGCAGCGAAGCTCATTCTCGGGGTCCCGCTCTATGCAGGAGTCGTGTGGGTGACCTGGTTGCTCGTGCGAGCGGTGTACGCACGGTCTCAGCCCGGCGTGGCATCCGAATGACGCACGGTCATCCAATGCTATATTTATCTTGATATCAAGATACTTTTGAGGAGACAGTGCGATGCCGCAGGTCAATAGTTTCGGTGCGAAAGATACTCTCACGGTTGGATCGACCAAGTATGAGGTTTTCCGTATCGACAAGGTTCCTGGCTCCAAGAAGCTGCCATTCAGCCTGAAGGTACTTTTGGAGAACCTGCTCCGCACCGAGGACGGGCACAACGTCACGCGGTCGCAGATTGAGGCTTTGAGCACCTGGGTGCCGACGGCAGAGCCCGATACCGAGATTCAATACACTCCGGGTCGCGTCATTATGCAGGACTTCACTGGTGTGCCGTGCATTGTTGATTTGGCCACCATGCGCGAGGCAGTAATCGACCTGGGCGGCGACCCAGACAAGATTAATCCGTTGGCACCGGCCGAGCTCGTCATTGACCACTCTGTAATCGCTGACACCTTTGGTTCGGTCGATTCATTTGGGCAAAACGTCGAGCTCGAGTATGACCGAAATAGTGAGCGGTACAAGTTCTTGCGGTGGGGCCAGGGTGTGTTTAACGATTTCAAGGTCGTGCCACCTGGGACCGGAATTGTGCACCAGGTCAATATCGAGTACCTGGCGCGCGTCACCATGACACGCATCGTAGACGGAGTGCTCCAGGCATACCCAGACACTCTCGTGGGCACCGACTCTCACACCACGATGGTCAACGGACTCGGAGTGCTCGGATGGGGTGTAGGCGGAATTGAAGCCGAAGCCGCCATGCTCGGCCAGTCGGTATCCATGCTCATCCCCAAGGTGGTCGGCTTCAAGCTCACCGGATCGATCCCGAGCGGTGTCACCGCAACGGATGTCGTGCTCACGATCACTCAACAGCTTCGCTCACACGGAGTGGTCGGCAAGTTCGTCGAGTTCTACGGCGATGGCGTAGCCCAGGTGCCCCTGCCAAACCGCGCGACCATCGGCAACATGAGCCCAGAATTTGGTTCGACTGCCGCCATCTTCCCGATTGACGACATCACTCTCGACTACCTGCGCCTCACCGGTCGCAGCGAAGAGCAGATCGCACTCGTCGAGGCTTATTCCAAGATGCAAACCCTGTGGCGTGATCCGACGAGCGAGCCAGTGTTCAGCGAGTACGTTGAGCTGGATCTTGGCACGGTCGTTGCGTCGATCGCAGGCCCCAAGCGTCCCCAGGATCGGGTTGAGTTGACCCGCGCCAAGGAGCAGTTTGAGCGAGACCTTGAAAACTACGCGACGGTGGACCTGTCGAGGGTGGACGCCAGCGTGGAAGGAACCTTCCCAGCGTCCGACCCTCTCGGTCTGACGCCGCAGGATGAAGAGTCGGCTCACCAGTTCTCACACTCGAGTGCCGACTCCAAGTTTGCTAGTCCCCGTCCGTCGAACCACTCCAACCCGGCCGAGGTCATCCTCGCCAACGGCGAGAAGTTTACGATCGACCACGGAATCGTTGGCCTCGCTGCCCTCACCTCATGCACTAACACGTCCAACCCGTCCGTGATGCTCGCGGCTGGACTGTTAGCGCGTAACGCGAGCCAGAAGGGCCTGAAGTCCAAACCGTGGGTAAAGACCACTCTGGCTCCTGGATCCAAGGTTGTTACCGACTACTACGCCAAGGTCGGGCTCAATAAGTATCTTGAAGACCTTGGCTTCTACCTGGTCGGTTACGGGTGCACAACCTGTATTGGAAACTCTGGCGGCCTCTTGTCGGAGGAAGTCTCGGCCGCGGTGCGGGAGAACGACCTTGCGATCACCGCAGTGTTGTCAGGAAACCGCAACTTCGAGGGACGGATTAACCCTGACGTCAAGATGAATTACCTCGCGAGCCCGCCGCTGGTGGTTGCATACGCCCTGGCCGGCTCAATGGACTTCGATTTCGACACCGACTCGCTTGGTGTCGGAACCGATGGAAACGATGTCTACCTCAGAGACATCTGGCCAGACTCGGCAGAGGTGCAAAAGGTTGTCGACGAGGCAATCGACACCGAGATGTTTAACCATCAGTACTCCTCGGTCTTCGACGGCGACGAACATTGGCGCGCACTGGAGACTCCCACGGGATCGATCTACGACTGGAACGAGAAGTCCACCTACATCCGTAAGCCTCCGTTCTTCGATGGGATGACGATGGAGCTCGATCCGGTGCAAAACGTCACCAGGGCGCGCGTGCTGGCCACACTTGGTGATTCGGTGACGACGGATCACATCAGCCCAGCCGGCAACATCAAGGCAAACAGCCCGGCCGGTCAGTACCTTGAAGCCCACGGTATTGACCGTAAGCACTTCAACTCATATGGCTCACGCCGTGGCAACCACGAGGTGATGATTCGTGGAACCTTCGCAAATATCCGTTTACGGAACCAATTGCTAGCTGGCGCGAATAGTGGTGCTGGAGTCGAGGGCGGTTACACCCGTGACTTCACGCAAGCTGGCGGGCCGCAGTCGTTCATCTATGACGCGTCGCAAAACTATCAAGCCGCTGGCATTCCGCTCGTGGTGCTCGCTGGCAAAGAATACGGCTCAGGATCATCGCGCGACTGGGCAGCGAAGGGCACGGCGCTTTTGGGTGTCCACGCGGTCATTGCTGCCGGTTATGAGAGGATTCACCGCTCAAACCTGATCGGTATGGGCGTTGCCCCACTGCAGTTCCTCGACGGCCAGAACGCCGAGACCCTAGGGCTCGACGGGACTGAGTTCATCTCGATCACGGGTCTGGACGAGCTGAATGAGGGTCGCACACCGGAGACAGTTCATGTTGTCGCAGAGCCGAGTGAGGACTCGCCCGCCGGAACTCAGCGCACGGAGTTTGACGTCGCGGTGCGGATCGATACACCCGGTGAGGCGGACTACTACCGTAATGGCGGGATCCTGCAGTACGTACTGAGATCGCTGGTCTAGGCTGCAACGATGAGCATCCTCGAGACGATCCACGGTCCTCGTGACCTGGACTCGCTCTCGCAGGATGAGCTCGTGCGTCTGGCGGCAGAGATCAGGCAATTTCTGGTCGCGGAGGTCTCAAAGACGGGCGGGCACCTGGGGCCCAACTTGGGGGTCGTTGAGCTGACGATTGCGATTCACCGTGTATTTGAATCTCCACGTGACCCGATCGTTTTCGACACCGGGCACCAAAGCTATGTGCATAAGCTACTGACCGGCAGGCAGGACTTTAGCGGCCTCCGCCAGCAGGGCGGACTCGCTGGCTATCCCCAGCGTGCCGAGTCGGTTCATGATGTTGTGGAGAGTTCCCACGCCTCCAGTTCGCTCAGCTGGGCGGATGGCATCTCCCGCGCCTTCACCATGACGGGCCAGCGGGATCGTTGCGTGGTCGCGGTTGTGGGAGACGGTGCACTGACCGGTGGGATGACCTGGGAGGCGCTCAACAACATCAGTGACGACAACAATCGCAACCTTGTGATTGTCGTCAATGACAACGGACGTTCATACGCCCCAACGATCGGTGGGATGGCCCGGTTCTTGAGCGGGGTGCGGACACGCCAAAGCTATCGTGAGCTCCATCTCTCCAGCGAGAAGCTTTTCAGCCACTTTGGTTCGCCTGCACGCGCCCTCTACCGGGGGATGCGCGGCGGACTACACGGGTTTCTCAGTCGGTTCACCAACAACGAGGCTTTGTATTCGAATTTGGATATCAAGTACATCGGACCCGTCGACGGGCATGATATCCGGGCCATCGAAGAGGCACTCAGGCAGGCCAGGAATTACGGTGCTCCAGCGATCGTGCACGTGATCACGCAAAAGGGCAGAGGGTATGCCCCCGCACTGCACGATGTCACGGATCGTTTTCATGCTGTCGGGCAGATTGATCCGGAGACGGGCGAGTCAGTCGACGTTTCCGATCGTGCTTCATGGACATCTGTGTTCGCAGACGAGATCGTAAAGTTGGCAGATCGCAACCCGCGGATCGTCGGGCTGACCGCGGCGATGCTCCGGCCGGTCGGTCTGCACAAACTGGCTGCGAAGTATCCAGAGCGGGTGTTTGACGTTGGGATAGCCGAACAGCACGCGGTGACGTCCGCGGCTGGCTTTGCCTTTGGTGGATTGCATCCGGTTGTGGCGCTGTATGCGACTTTCATCAATCGCGCGTTCGACCAAGTGTTGATGGATGTCGCCTTGCACCGGGCCGGTGTGACTTTCGTCTTAGACCGGGCTGGAGTGACAGGTCCGGACGGACCGAGCCATCACGGCATCTGGGATCTTGCGATCCTGCAGGTTGTCCCACATATCCGCTTGAGTGCTCCGAGGGACGCGGCAAGGCTCAGGGAGGAACTCGCCGAGGCTGTACTGGTAGAAGATGCTCCGACGGTGGTCAGGTTCTCCAAGGGGTACGTTGGGCGCGAATTCGAGGCTGTGCGTCGCACCGAGGACGGAGTCGATGTCCTGGTCGAGGCACCACACAAAGATGTGCTCATTGTTGCGGTCGGTCCGATGGCGGAGATGGCGCTGCAGATCACTGAGCGTCTAGCGGCCCAGGGTATCGGCGCGACCGTGGTCGATCCGCGATGGGTAGTCCCCGTTCCTCGCGGAGTCATTGAATTAGCCGCCCAGCATCGACTGGTCGCCGTCATTGAGGACGGGGTCCGAGTCGGCGGAATCGGGACGCGCGTTCGCCAGGAGCTCCGTGCCGCGGGTGTTGATACAGCGCTCACAGAGATTGGACTTCCCGACGAGTTCCTCGAGCATGGGAGTCGTGCGCAGATATTTGAGCGGATCGGGCTTACACCGCAGAAGATTGCGCGAGACCTTACCGCCCAGGTTGTCGGTAGTAAGATCCCCGCGGCGAGACCGCTGCCTGAGACATCGGCAGAGCATCAGCTCTGATCTCAAACTTGTGGCTCGGCCGCGGGGATAATGAGCCGTTGCGTGTGGCCTACTCCGTGCCGCGGATCGGCGGGTGGTGGAAGGTATCTCCGAACACGCGTTCTGAAGCCCCGACCCGGTCGAGGTAGGGTGTGACGCCACCCATCTGGAAGGGATAGCCCGCTCCGAGGATGAGACACAGGTCGATATCCTCCGGAGCAGCGACGACTGGAGTATCGAGCATCCGATGCACCTCGTCGGCGAGTCCGTCTTCGATGCGGCGCAGTAATTCTTCGCCCGTCATCGGCGAGGAACCACCCGCCACAATCTCGACGGCCTTTTTGTCAAAGCCCTTGATCTTGCCCTTTGCGTCACGGTCAAAGATCCTTCCGTGCTCTGCGAGCTTGTGCAGGTTTGCACTTTCGAAAAAGCGGTCGGGGAACGCGGCGTGATGGGTGTCGAGCACGTGAGCCCCAACCTTAAGGCCGACGAGCTCGAGCAACTCGAACGGCGTCATCGGAAGCCCAAACGGCTTGATCGATTGGTCGACCACTTCGAAGGGAGTGCCCGTGTCGACAGCGTGCATCGCCTCACCGAGGAGCTTCGCAAGGATGCGGTTCACGACGAAACCGGGTGTGTCGGCTGTGATGACCGCGTTCTTGTAGAGCTTCGCTGCCGTGACCATCGCGGTGCTCAGTGTCGCCTCATCTGTCTTGGGCGCCTTCACGACCTCAACGAGCGGCATTACCGCCACGGGGTTGAAGAAGTGGAAGCCCACTACCCGTTCGGGATGCTTGAGCTTCAACGAAATTTGCTCGACCGAAAGCGAGGAGGTATTTGTCGCCAGCACCGCGGTTTCAGAAATGTACTGCTCGACATCCGCGAAGACGTCTTGTTTCACGCTCAGCTCTTCAAAAACAGCCTCGATGACCCAGTCGCAATCGGCGAAGTCTGCCTTGTTCGTCGTGCCTGACACGAGCGCCTTGAGGCGGTTCGACTCGTCCGGAGAGATCCGACCCTTTTCTAATAGTGCGTCTATCTCACCACGGATATACCCGAGGCCCTTGTCGACATGGACCTGGTCGAGATCCGTGATGACGACGGGCACTCTAAGACGGCGGACGAAAAGCAGTGCGAACTGGCTGGCCATGAGGCCTGCGCCAATCACGCCAACCTTGGTCACGGGTTTCGCCAGTGCCTTGTCTGGGGCTCCGGCAGGCCGTTTGGCACGCTTTTGGACGAGGTTGAAGGCGTAGATGCTCGCACGAAATTGATCTCCGGAAATGAGCTCCGCGAGGGTTTCATCCTCAGCAGCGAACGCGGTTTTCTTGTCGTTGTTCTTCGCGCCCTTGAGCAATTCGAGTGCGGCGTATGGAGATTTGGCCACGGTGCCAATGCGGCTTTCCAGCATTTTGCGCGCAATGCCGATCGCGACATCCCACTTGACGGCGCGTTCGATCTTGCCCGGCTCATTCACGCGCTTGACTTTGATTTGCCCGGAGATGACTCCATCTGCCCACTTCACTGAGTCCTCAAGGAAGTTTGCGGAGTCGAAGATAGCGTCCGCTATGCCAAGTTCATACGCTTCCTTGCCTTTGAGCATCCGATTGTTCTTTAGCGGGTTCTCGATGATCACCTTGAGGGCGTTCTCGATGCCGATGAGGTTCGGTAACAGGTATGCACCGCCCCACCCGGGGATGATGCCGAGGAAAACCTCAGGGAGCGCGATTGCCGGAGCATTGCTATCGATCGTTCGATAGTTGGCGTTGAGTCCAATCTCGAGACCTCCACCGAGCGCGAGTCCGTTGATAAAGACGAACGACGGAACGCCAAGCTCGGATAATTTTCCCAGAGTTTGGTGGCCCAGTTGCGCCATCTGCTTGGCGACCGCTTTGCTGGGGATGTCTCCCACCTTGCTGAGATCAGCTCCCGCGGCGAGAATAAACGGCTTGCCCGTGATAGCCAACCCTGCAATCTCTCCCGTGGCTGCGCGAGCTTTCTGGACGTCCAGGACCTCGCCAAGCTCGACCATGGTTATCGGTCCGAGTGTGCTAGGGCGCGTGTGGTCGCGGCCATTGTCGAGGGTGAGCAGAGCGAGCGTCTTACCGCTCGCCAGCGTTACGTCGCGCACGTAAGAGTGAGTAACGACTTCGTCACTCGACATTGCCACGAGCTCGTCGAATTGTGCCATTACTTTCTTCTCCCATCGAAGTGCGGATTCTCCCAAATGACCGAACCGCCCTGCCCGAGTCCCACGCACATAGCGGTGAGTCCGTAGCGTACCTCCGGGTGCTCGGCAAACTGGGCCGCCAGTTGAATCATGAGTCGGACACCAGTAGAGGCGAGTGGGTGCCCAACAGCGATCGCGCCACCCCACAGGTTGACCCGGGGGTCGTTGTCATCAACTCCGAAGTGGTCGAGCAGCGACAATACCTGAACGGCGAAAGCCTCATTCAACTCAAACAGCCCGATGTCCTCGATCGTAAGTCCAGCCTTCTTGAGGGCCTTCTCGGTCGATGGAACGGGGCCGATTCCCATAATTTCCGGTTCGACACCGGCGAATGCGAAACTCACGAGCCGCATCTTGCCCTTGAGACCAAGCTCCTTCGCTGTGGATTCGCTCGCGAGCAGACTCACCGTCGCGCCGTCGTTGAGGCCGGAGGAGTTACCCGCGGTCACTCGCCCGTGTGGACGGAATGGAGTCTTCAAGGCAGCGAGCCCCTCCATCGTCGTGTCAGGGCGAGGAGCCTCGTCTCGCGTGGCGAGTCCCCACCCTTTTTCGCTACGAATCGCGATGGGGATGAGGTCCGGTTGGATCTTACCGGCGTCGTAGGCCGCGGCAAGCTTCTGCTGGCTGCGCATGGCGAAGTGGTCGGCGCGTTCCTTGGTGAGGTGAGGAAAGCGGTCGTGAATACGCTCCGCGGTGGAACCCATATTGAGCGCGTCTTGCCCGACAAGTTTCTCCGCGAGGAAACGCGGGTTCGGGTCTGCGCCTGATCCCATCGGATGTCTACCCATGTGTTCGACACCGCCGGCAATGGCCAAGTCGTATGCTCCAAACGCAATACCACCGGAGAGTGTGGTGACCGATGTCATTGCTCCCGCGCACATCCGGTCTATCGCGAATCCAGGCACTGACTTGGGAAGCCCCGCGAGCAGAGCAGCAGTGCGGCCGAGGGTCAGCCCCTGGTCACCCTGCTGGGTAGTTGCCGCAATTGCGACGTCGTCGATCCGATCATGCGGGACGCTGGGGTTGCGCTCAAGTAGACCGATCATGGCCTTGACCACTAGGTCATCCGCCCTGGTATTCCAGAACATCCCTTTCTCGCCTGCGCGACCAAACGGGGTCCTGACCCCATCGACGAACACAACTTCATGCCTCTCGGCCACGGTGCCTCCTAGGTTGTACAGCTGATTTGATCCTAGGTGGCCCAGTTGAGCGGGATTAATCCTTTGATTCTTCCTACGAAGCCGCGTCGTCCACGCCCATAGAAGCTTGGCCTGCTTCGACAAAGGCTTCAAGGATTGTAGGGACAGTTTCATCCAACTGCCATGGTCGGGCGCCGAGTGCCGCGAGAGCCGATCTCAGCGCGGCTTCGTCCAGAGGCTCCGGCGGTGCCCAGGCCACGCGCCTCAGGAAATCCGGCGTCAACAAGTTTTCTACTGGGAGGCTCCGCTGTGAAGCAAGGTCGCTGACAGCAACTCGCGCGAGCTTGAGGCGCTTATCGGCCTCCGGATTTCGTTCACTCCACGCGCGAGGCGGCGGAATAACATCACCTGGCATACGAAGTATCGGAACGTCCTCCGCGGCCTTGCCGGTCTCGATCGCGGTCCACCACCGGTCAAGTTCCGATCGACTCGCCCGCCCGCTGAAGTCGCGCAGTGCCGCCAACTCGCGTTTACTACCAGGCAGGGCCTTGGCAGCGGCGACGAGCGAGGAGTCAGGAACGAGGCGGCCCGGGGCCGTGTCAATCTCCCGTGCGAAACGGTCCCTGGCCTCCCAAAGTTCTCGAGCGACGGCTAGATGCTGGGCTCCGCGAATCGAGTGAACCCCGGACAGACGGCGCCAGCCTTCCACTTTGGGGTGTCGGACTCCCTGAGCAAGTTCTGCGGCGAATTCCTGACGCGCGATCTCTGACTTGCCAGCCTGATCTAGGAGTTGGTCGACGGCATAGCGAAGGTCAACGAGAAGCTCTACATCCAGAGCGGCGTAAACGAGCCAGGACTGGGGGAGCGGTCTGGTCGACCAGTCCGCGGCTGAATGCTCCTTTGCGAGATGCACTCCAAGGAGTTCTTCGACAACGGTGCCGAGCCCGACCCTGGGTAAGCCCGCGAGTCTCGCCCCCAGTTCGGTATCAAAGATTCTCGTGGGGTCGAGGCCGACCTCGCGCAGGCACTGGAGATCCTGGCTGGCCGCGTGGAAGACCCATTCCTGTCCGGCTATGGCTTCGTTGAGCTCGTCGAAGCGTCCGATGGAAGGAGGGTCGAAAAGGAATGTTCCCGCACCGCGCCGAAATATCTGGATCAGGTATGCGCGCTGCGAGTAACGGAATCCGGATGCCCGTTCAGCGTCAATCGCGATAGGTCCGGTTCCCTCTGCGATCGCTTTCGTCGCGACGAGGTAAGCCTCTCGGGAGTCGATCGCGGCAACGGTTGTGTGGGCGGACTCTTCGATGTTTGTTACAGAAGTCGGTGGCGAATGATCGTTCGTACTACTCACGTCCTCCGCGGCGGGTTGACAACAAACTGACCCCCTCCACCGCCGGAGGAAGCCCCGCCAGCATACACAAAAGCTCGCCCCAGCCTTCAACATGGGACGCAATCTCGTGATTCGTGGGGGTCCAGGATGCGCGAAGTTCAATGAGGGCGCCGTCGCCATGGCTGGCGAGCTCCCCGTATCCGGTGGAGATTGTTTTGGTCGCTGTGCCGGACGCGGCCGTATAGTGCGCACCCTTCGCATCGAGTGCGTCGACGAGCCAGGACCAGGCGACATCCGCTAAGAATGGATCCAGTCCGATGTCAGTCTCCAAGGGGGCCTGAACGAAGCAGACGACGCGAAAACGGCCGCCCCAGGCATCCGGCGCGGACGGATCGTAAAGCAGAACGAAACGTCCGGTTCCGAGTTCTGAGTCGGTTCCGTGTCGTGCCGGTGTGACATCCGCGGCGAGCGCCACGGAGAATGGAGCGAGGTTGCCGGGGGACGCAATCTCGCTGATTGAGAGTTCCGGTCGGGCGCGCGCGCGGCGCACGGCTTCGAGCGCCACGCCGAATTCGACGGGAACCGCTGGTCCTGAGACTGTTACGGGCACGAGTGAAGACTAAAGTTTGACCGTGACGGAATCGGGAAGGCACGCCGACCGGGGGCGACGCTGGTTCTGCACTGCGCTCCTTGTGTCGGGAATCGCCGCGTCCGCCGCCGCGTCCGCCGCCGCGGTTCTCTCACTCGTGATGGCCCGTGCCGTGGTGACACCTCCTTCTCGCAGGGAGGAAGACATTGCCATACTCGGGGTCGACAGCGCCGAGGATACGGTGACACTCAGTCTTACGCTCGATTCGACCGTTCCTGGCCAGTACGGTTTGTGGTTTTCTGGCGACACGG